>JAUPKS010000088.1 GCA_030837315.1 Planctomycetota bacterium | reverse complement strand
TTCAGAAGATATTTTTGCTCCTGGTTTTATTAATTTTATCAATAAAGCAGAAAGGTCACGGATGGATATCTCCTGACCAGACCCAATATTAACCGTTTTTCCAACAGATTCATTACATTTCGCTAGTGCTATAAAGCCATTACAAATATCCGTAACGAAGTTTAAATCCCTTGTAGGATGAAGAGAGCCAAGCTTTATTTCCTTGCAACCGCTTAAAAGCTGAATAATGATCGTTGGAACGACAGCCCTTGCTGACTGCCGCGGACCATACGTATTAAAGGGTCGTACTATCGTTACCGGCAGGTCAAAAGACCTATAAAAACTCTCTGCCAAGTTGTCGGCGCCAATCTTTGTGGCAGAATAAGGAGATTGTGGTTGAAGCGGATGTTTTTCATCGATCGGAACATACTTAGCTGTTCCATATACCTCAGACGTTGAGGTGATAAAAACCCTCTCAACATCAAAATCTCTACATGCTTGCAGAATGTTTAAAGTGCCTTTGATATTCGTATCAATGTATGAATCGGGAGAATAATAGGAGTAAGGAATGCCAATTAAAGCTGCTAGATGAAAGACTATGTCTATTCCTTTTATAGCATTCCTTACACTGTTAGGGTCTCTAATATCACCAGTAAAAATTTCGATATTATCAAGCTTCTTTTTTGGAAAAGTATCGAGCCAACCCCACGAATTAAAGGCATTGTAAAGAACAAACGCCTTGATTTTACACTGTTCTTTCAGTAGTCGCTCTACGAGATGACTTCCGATAAAACCTTCGGAACCGGTAACGAGGATTTTTTTCCCTTTTAAAAGCATGATAATTTATCGAGTATACGGGTTGTCAGTCAAAAACAAAGTAGTCTTTTCCAATATCAAACTCATCGAGTAAACCGAATACATAATCGATATCATCCTGTTCAAAATGCTCTTTTTTTAAAGACGTTACTCGCGTTGCTGTTTTGCTTTGACTTCTGGAAAGAAGATATTCTAAGGTTTCATTGACTTTAGAATCTGGTTTTACTTCTCCGGGAATACCAAGGTTCCTTAGCTTTAATGCAAGACCCTTATTATGATTTTGCAGAACATCGAATTCCTCCAAAAGCTTTTTTTTCTCTTGCTCAAGTGTATTTATGCGGCTATCCCGTTTTTGTATTTCAAAAAATAAGGTTTTTGCATAAATCACTGACTTTGGCATATCCTTCCAGGATGGATTTGTTTTCCTGTTTAAGAATCTCTATTTCAGATAACGACATGCGATTTTATTCCCTTTCGTTTTTAGTTGCTTTTTTACCTCAGAATACTTGATTTTGATTCTATAATTTACTGAAAAACCCATGATTGATTATAAAACGCAATATTAGTACCAAATATTCCGGGGGATTCATTTCAGAAGTGCAAAAGGTAGATAGTGCAAGCATAAGGGGAGATGGGGAAAAGAAGATTTGAGTAAGTCAAAAAAGATTGGAGAGAAAAATGTTTAATAACTATACATGATGTTTAAAAAATGGCATTTTGACACGCGTTACACGAATATTGTATCTAATGCCACTTTAAAACCGGTCGGGGATCAAGTTCATTGATAACTTCAAGGCATCATGTAATCTTTTTGGTTTATTATTTAAATTTAGATAGTCGTGCGGCACTCCAATATCGACAAAAAAACCATTTACCACTATTCCGTATAATCCCTGATTTACAAGAAAAGGCAGGATTTCCTTCTCCAAAGAAACATTGCCGGAAGGAATACTAGTAAAAACATCGCTAGTAAAAATATACACTCCCCCGTTAATCAAACCATCCATTTCCGGACTCTTTTCCATAAATCTTACAACTTTCCCTTCTTCATTCCGTTCTACCCTGCCATAACGACTTGTACCCTGTGTTTGTACCAGGCCCATTGTAGCCTTTGCATGCCAGGCATAGTGGGAAGAAACCAATTCGTGGAAATCTACGCTTAGAAAAGTATCCCCATTCATTACAATGAACTGTTTATCGTCAATATAGGTAAGAGACTCCCTTATAGCTCCTCCTGTTCCAAGAGGTTCTTTTTCTTCGGAATACCTGATATTAACCCCAAAATTTTTACCATTACCAAAATGCGCCTTAATCACGTCACCCTTATAACCAATGGAAAATATTATTTCTTTAATTTTCCATCTAGCAAGCTGTAATACTAAATACTCTAAAAATGGCTTACCTGCTATTGAGGCCATGGGTTTTGGTACATCTTTGATAACATCTCTTAATCGTGTCCCCAAACCCCCGGCTAAAATGATAGCCTTCAATTGTCTAAGCATGATTTTGTAAAAACTTCTCTATCGTGTTTAGTATAAAGTCGCACTCTTGTCTGCCCAGGTCCTGATGCACTCCTATGTGTATCCCGTTTTCACCAATATATTCTGCATTGGGAAAATCGCCAATTTTATGTCCTAAATAACCAAACCCGTGACACTGGGTAGGCATAGAGGAAAACAGGGTTCTCGTATCAATTCCGCTTTTCTCCAGATAATTCACGAGTTGTGTCCTGGTAAATTTAGCCTTCTCCTGAATGATAATCGGGAGGGCATGAGGGCCTATTTCCTCATAGGTTTCTTTTTTGATGGTTACCAGGCAAGGCACAAACCGTTCAAAGTTTTCAATAAGATAATATAAGTTTTCTCTTCTTTTGTTAAGGATGGCGTCATAAACCTCAAGATTTCCCAGGCCAACAGCCGCCTCCAGTTCATTCATCTTCGATGAAAAGCCGATTCTCTCGAAAATAAACCGTATGTCTTCATTTTCCCCGTACCGGAACCTCTTTGCACAATAGGCAGAAGCGGTATTAAGAACACAACTCTCACACTTGCACGCCCTTCCATGACTTCTCAAAGACCTCAATACCTCTGCAAAATCAGGGTTATTCGTAGTTACGATCCCACCCTCTACCGTGGATATTATGTGCGCCACGTAGAGGCTAAAGGCTCCCATGTCTCCCAGGGAACCGGCGTTTCTACCCTTGTAAACAGCGCCATGAGCCTCTGCTGCATCCTCTATTACCAGCAGATTATGTTTTTTTGCAATAGCGTTAATTGTATCCATGTCTGCCGGTTTACCCATAAGGTGAACCGGCATTATGGCCTTCGTCTTTTGTGTAACAGCCTTTTCTATCTTTGCCGTATCGATGTTAAGCGTCTTTCTGTCGACGTCAACAAACACTGGCGTGAAACCAGCCTGTAAAATCGCATTGCCTGTCGCAACAAAAGAAAGAGACGGGATGATAACCTCATCCCCGCGCTGAGCGCCATAGTCGTGCAAAACTGCCACCGCCAAAGCGTCGGCATCTGTTCCAGAACCAACAGCAACGGCTTCTTTTACCCCTACAAGCTCAGCAAATTCATTTTCAAACTCCCTTACGTACTTTCCACTGGACAATCTATTCGCTGCAAGGGCACGTCCAATCAATTCTTTAGACTTTTCCGTTACTGTTATCGTACCAAATGGTATCTTCACTTACACCTCATCCCTAAAATCTTCACTATAATACGCGATGCGGCTTCCTGACGCGTCAAAGCCGAAGGGGACATACAGCAAAAAGTTCAATGCCTCCTTTAACTTTTCCCTATCCTCTGGCTTCACAAAGAACAAGGCAAAACCGCCGCCACCAGCCCCCAATATCTTACCCCCAATAGCGCCTGCCTTGCAGGCCATCTCATAGACATGGTCGATATGAGAATTAGACACCTTATCCGACAAATTCTTTTTAAGTTGCCAGCTTTCGTGAAGCAGTTTCCCGAAATCAGCAATATCACCGTTGCCGTTTAAGATATGAATCGCTTCCTCGACCATACTCCTCATCGTTTTGAGTTCCTGTGTGTTATCCTTTATCTTAGCAACCTGATCTTGTGCTATCTTAGAGGCAATCCGTGTAAAACCAGAAAAAAACAACATCAAGTGGTTTTCCAACTCCTGCAATCTTGATTGGCCAATTGTTACCGGACTGATCTCGAAGTGATGCTCATTTGAAAACTCGATCTTGTTGAATCCTCCAAAGGCGGCGATAATCTGGTCCTGCGAACCCACATTCTCTTTTATCATCTCCTGCTCTATGTGAATGGCATCAATCGCCAACTTCCTCTTTGATACCATTTTCCCCTGTAAGGCGTATAATGCATTTAACAAACCCACGGTAAATGAAGAACTAGAGCCAATCCCCGATCTTGCAGGAAGGTCTCCATCATGGTGGATTTCCAGGCCATCAGTAACATTTGCAAATTTGAATGTTTCTCTAACAGATGGATGAAAGATTTCATCAGTTTCATTAACCTGTTCGAATTTTGAATATACAATCCTATGTTTATATTCAAAAAAAGGGGGGAGTTTTCTACAACTTATGTAACAATATTTATCAATAGTAGTTGACAAAACAGCGCCGCCATTTTCATGAAACCACGCAGGGTAATCAGTTCCTCCACCAAAAAAAGAGATACGAAATGGTGTCCTGCTAATAATCATCTTGGAGGCCTCCTAAAAATCATGTAGTAACATTTACTCTGTACCATGCTATAGTTTTTTGTATTCCTTCATCCAAAGAAACTTGTGGATACCATCCCAGAGTATTCCTGGCTTTTGTTATATCGAGACAAAGCCTGGTCTTTATCGTTGGCTTGGATTCATCGTATTCGATAGCTATGTTCTTGCCAGAATGGGCGATTATTTTTTTTACAAGTTCATTTATAGATATTGAGCTACCGTAGCCAACGTTAAAGACAGCACTACGTGTTCCCTGTTTATCAATCGCAAGCCTTACAAAATCCACAAGATCTGAGACATACAAAAGATCTCGTTCCTCTTCTCCGTTGCCCCACACCGTGATTTTCTGATTTTTTTTTACAGTCAAAACCTTTGTTACCGTTGCACCAAAGACGTGGGATCTTTCTAAGTCATATTTGTCATACGGACCGTAAATATTTGAATGTCGTATGACGGTATATTTGGTATTTCCTATCCTGGAATAAAATTCACACATCTTTTCGATATAATATTTTGTCCATCCCACACCAAAATAGCTTGGGTACATTTCCTTGTTTGGATCAAAATCCGTTTCTTTTACTGGGAGGTCGCTTGATTGATATATTACGGTACAACTAAAGAATATGACATGCGATACCGCATTTTCATATGCAGCCCTGAAGATAAGGGAATTCATAACAGCGTTATCGGTAACGTGATAATAAGGCTTTGTATGGATATCCTTCGCACCTGATGTTGTAGCTGCTGCCTGGATTATCATGTCCATGCCCTTTACTACCCGGGTGACATCTTCTTTACGAGTCAGGTCAGCATGTAGCATCGTAATTTTGGGATGCAGCAGCATCTTTGACTCAAAATATGTGCCGTAGACCTCAAAGTCATCTCTTTTTATAAAAGTCTCAGCAATGTTTCTTCCGATGAATCCGGTGGCTCCGCATATCAGGACTTTTCTCTTACGCACTTTTCCAAACCTCGGCAAACTGATTGAGAATTTCTTTTGATGTCTTTTTAAACGCTGGAAATAACGCTGCTATCTTGTCATTTGATATGTTGCCAACGTCATACAAATAAGTCCCGAATCGCACCTTCTTATTGAGTAATTTGGCTACCTCAGCAAGAAAGATATTACCTGTTGATGCCACATTGAATATGCCCTTAATGTCTCTGCCAATTGAAAACGTAATGAATTCTACGATGTCAGAATGCAGCACATAGTTAAATCGTGAATTGCCGGAGAGAAATAAAGGTTCTGTTACTCCTTCAATGATCCTCGTGAGTGTATTCCTTCTCGCATACTTGCCCAAAAGTGTTGTTGGCCTTAAAATGAGAAAATTGCGTCCTTTTATTTTCACAATAGATTCTGATATATGTTTAGTAATTGCATACATTCCTCTCATGGTATCCATATGAATCAATTCGTCTTCTACATGAACATCTGAATTACTTGCATATGTATCTACTGTTGAAAACAATATAAACTTCTTGTGAGGAATAGCCACTAATTCGTTCACAAACAATACGTTATCTTTGAAATATTTATAAAGCGAATCAGAAGTAACCTCCTTTTCAGAATTAAAGGCACAATGGATAATGACATCCACACCGTCTCTTTTTATCTTCTCAAGTTCTTCTGCGGATGTTGATCTGGTAATACCCGTTCCACCAAGATTCTCGTGAATGTATTTTCCTATACCGCTGAGCACCCCGGTAGTAAGTATTCTCACACCAATTCCCTGTTCTCAACTGTAATTGCTGATTCAATCGCTCTCGATTGAATCGAAATATTTGGCATCATTAAAATCCCTGACATTGATTAAAGCCAATAACCGGGTTCAAAACGTATGGTTGAATCAGAAAGGTTGAACCAACCTTAAGGTGATCGGCCTTTTCACCCCCACCTAACCTCACCAATCAAGAACTTACTTCTTGAAATTCATGATATGGAATTAGTTGCTTGTTCCGGTAAAGATAAGCCCCTTTTTTGTTTCCATACCATATCACTTCTCTACACCAATCTTCCCAGGATGACCATGTAATACATGAACGGTCAATGAGATAATTATAGTTTCCCTTTTTAAGTGAGACTGATTTTTCTTTTAATGATGCACGGTATATCTCCCAGATGTTATAGGACAATTCTACGGATATATCCTCTTTCTGGAACGGTAATTTCATCAGATTTTTATTATAAAAGACTGACTCATGCAATAGACCAGGAGGCAGGTACAAACCTTTTTTCCTAAGAAACCATTCAAACTCTTTTTCTGCTTCTGCATAAAAAAGATCCAGTTTGTTTTTCGTACACAATTTAATTAACATTAATTCGTCGGCAGGCCACCAAATATTGAGCCATTCTTTGGATTCACAATATTCCGCTCCTCCATTTTGAATGTCGAAGGCTTTATCAACAAAAAACTTGTTTATCTCAGAAATAATCGGTAACGTCGTCTCTTCTGTAAAAATCTGGATTAAATCCTTAAATCGTATTGAGAACATGGTGTGCAGAATAATTAAGGGTATTTGCAAGACCTTATCAAAGTGCAGGAAAGATGTCATCCAGCTGAAAACCCTTGCTTTAACCCAGTCTTCTGTGGGCATGGTATTCGTTCCGACAACGAGCTGTTGAGTTTCATATATCTCGTCAGTATCATCGAGGCTTCCATGAATGTTAATAATCTTTGTTTCACGGACAACAAAATCATATTTTTTTTGATATTCAGGGTTACCCATCTCTGCATTTGGAAGAAGGGACAGGTTATTAAACTGTATCCTGTTATGCTGACCATTCTCAATTACCGAGGATACACCATCTGTAAAGGTCTCATATGTCTCTTCAGGCAAGGCTAAAATAATATCAGTATACGTTTCCACATTATCGGCCGTAAATTTATGCTGAAGTTTTTGAAAGACATTGGTAGATATATTGTGACGGTTTACACTCTTTAAAGTATCTTTGTTCATAGATTGAAGGGAAAGCGTTACCCCCTTATTCAGGCCAGCATCAGACAGTATCTTTTGTATCTTATACGAACGCTCTGTAGAATTTTTTGTGTTTTGCACTGATAACGCTTTTGGATAACCATACTTCTTTTTGTTCTCCGCTACGTATTTAACAATCTCAATGTCCCTTTTCAGTATCCCAAAGTTAGCATCACAACAGTAAATAAACTCAATTTTGCGATCGCTAAACCAATCGATTTCTTCAAATATTCTTTCGAGATCATAGGTGTAGACTTTGGCATGAGTAGCTGCTCCCCAGTCACAATAGGAGCAGGAAAATGGGCAACCCCTATTCGTCTCCCACAGTACAATCCATTGTTCTTTGGGATGCATCTCCATCAG
The DNA here is from genome assembly GCA_030837315.1 of Planctomycetota bacterium. Lineage (GTDB taxonomy): Bacteria > Planctomycetota > Brocadiia > Brocadiales > Brocadiaceae > Brocadia. The sequence goes on along the minus strand of JAUPKS010000088.1, from coordinate 12,887 downwards.
ACGATCAAATATTCCTCCAAGATATGGAGAAGGAATTGTATTCAGGTTTGAAATCCTCTCACATCTGGAAGTTTGAATAAATTTATCATTTTTATTGATATAACTTATGGAGGGAACTTTTTCCCAATCCGCAGTAATGCAATTTTCCAAAATATTCTGGAAGGGAATTTCTCCTTCGCCGTGGCAGACAATATCAACAAAAGGATTATTTCGTAAAAATGGTTCCGCAATATCCGGAACCTGCATACCCCCAAAAACAATAATCGTATTGGATCTCTTTTGCTTAACCTGCCTTGCTATTTCGAGAGATATCCTTATATTCCAGACATACGTGCTGAAGAATACCATATCTGCATGGAGCAGTCTTTCTACCGCTGCTTTGACTGGAATACGCTTGTAAATAGGCAACAAGAACTCAAATTTATTTATATCTTTATGATGTCTTTGCGAATATCCCTGGAGAAAACCAAGTGAGTAGGGGAGATAGTTTTGTCCGGAAAAGCTATTGTTTATCTGAACCATTCCCAGCTTTATTTTATCGTGTGTATATTTGCCAACATTCCTCATATCATTTATAATATTTTCTGTGAGACAAATCGTTTTCATTTTAGTATACCATCATGAGATAAGTGCTTTTTCATGAAATACATTATAATGTTGAGGCAATTTATCCATGTTTTCCTGATACCATTCAATGGTTTTACCAATTCCTTCCTTCAGAGATATCCTGGGTTTGTATCCTATTTTTCCCCTGGCCCTTGTTATATCAAGCACTCTCATGTCCTCACCGACAGGTTTTCCTTTATCCCACCGGACATTTAATCCCGGAATATAGGATGTTATAATATCTATAAGCTCCTTAATGGTGGTCCCTATGCCAGAGCCGAGGTTTATTGGAGTACAATCAGCAGCCTTTTCAAATGCCAATAGAACTCCCTCAGCTACATCATCAACAAACACAAAATCCCTGACTGCCGAGCCATCTCCCCATACAGTAAAAGGGTCTTCCTTTTTTACCGCACGACTGATTAAGGCGGGAATGACCATTGCGGATGAGGGATCGAAATAATCAAAAGGACCATACACGTTGGCTGGTCTAACAATTGCAATCTTACTCCATCCGAATTCTATTTTGTAACTCTCTGCCTGAAGTTCTCCCATTCTTTTAGCCCAGCCTGCGAACAGGTTCGTGTGGTGAGGGGGGCCATCCCATGCAATGTCTTCTTTCTTAGGTTCATTTGCAGAAGGATAGATGCCAATGGTGCTCGTATAGAGATACCTCTCAACATCCCATACCCTTGCGACCTCCATCAGAAAGGTATTAAAAATGAGATGGGGGACAAAGAAACTGGCAGCCTTGGCTTTTCCCGTAGAAACAGCCCCTTTTGTTCCGGCGAGGTTAAAGACATAATCCATTCCTTTTACTACCCTATTACAAAACTGCCAGTTCGTTAAATTACCACTGATAAATTCTGCTTCAGGATGAGCCAACGCAGCATCATCTAAAGAGACGATTCTTACCTTCGCTCCGCGCTCAATAAGCATTTTCACAACGGATATGCCAATCAAGCCTGTTCCGCCGGCTACCAGTACCTTTTTCCCCTTATACATCTATCCTCCCTTTATTTCTCAACCGTGAGTGCCTTCCACGGGCATCGGGAAAGTTCATCTCTCCAGTAATCCAGTATGTCCCTGAGAGTCTTTTCCAGGGGTATCTCAGGCTTCCATCCGGTTTCTTTGCTGAATTTTTCAGTAGATGGAATCTGAAGTGTCACATCCGAAGGTCTCAAAAGATTGGGATCAACCTTTACTTCACATTTTTTCCTCGAAAATGAAAGCATTTTTTCCAATGCCTCTCCAATAGTCAGTGTTGCATCACCGCCGATATTATAGACCTCCCCAGGTTTACACTTGTTCACTAAAAGCCAGTAGGCCTTTACCGCATCTCTAACGTCACAGAAGGTTCTGATAGATTTCAAGTTCCCCACGTGTATAATAGGTTCTTTAAGACCCAGTTCCGCTGCGGCAATTTGTTTCCCAAAAAACGACATTGCAAAGACATCGCCTCTCCTGGGGCCTGTATGGGTAAACATCCTTGTCCGAATTGTTTTAATTTTGTAAGAAACCCAGTATTGAAAAGCAACCATATCCTCTCCTACCTTACTCACGGCATAGGGAGAGGCAGGTCTAAAGGGGCAGGATTCCGTGATGGGGACTTCATCCTCTGAAACTTGTCCATAGACCTCAGAGGAGGAACAAATATGGATGACAGGATTAATCTCAGAAAGTCGAACAGCCTCAAGCAGATTTACCGTGCCAATAACGTTTGTCCAAATGGTCTGTACGGGGGTATTAAAGCTGGTCAGAACGTAACTTTGTGCTGCCAGGTGAAAGATGATGTCAGGCCTGATCATCTTAACATGTCGTAACAGCCCGCTTAGATCACAAAGGTCAGCCTCAACCATTTTTATTTTGTTATAAATCGTAGACAGATTATCTTTCGGGCTTCTCCACCTGCACAGGCCGTAAATTTCGTGTCCCTCTTTCTGGTTAAGGACGTATTCTGCAAGGTGACTGCCTACAAAGCCCGTTATGCCCGTAATCAGGATTTTCATACTCTCTTGTCCCCTCTGTAATTAATCAAAATGGCCCTTTAAACTCTATTTCCTCAATTTGCAATTCAGTATCAGGTTGCCATGCCCTTTTGCCAGAGAATAGCATCTGGTATGCATTAAGTGCGATTTCTTTTGCATCAGGATAAAAATGTTGTTCAAGTGCGGGAGTTGTTGGACATGGAACAGAGGCAAACCCCATTCTTTTTATTACCACATCTCTGGGTATATTTCTTTCAATAAGTTGGGCTACTATCTCAGCGCCGGCCCCACACGTCATCCATGCATTATCTATTACCATAAGCCTCTTTGTCTTTAGTACCGAATCCAGAATTGTATTTATATCTAATGGGCTAAGGGATACCGGGTCTATGATCTCCGCATCAATATGAATTTCTTTCAAGTATTGCCGCGCTCTCAAACACTCAATAACCATTTGTGAAATTCCAACCAAGGTGATGTCTTTCCCTTTGGCAAGAATTCTTGCCTTCCCGAAAGGTACGGTATAGCTCTCGGTTGGCACATGACCACGCTGATAATAAAGGAGTCTGTGTTCTATAAACAGTACCGGGTTATTGTCGCGAATGCCCTGTATCAAACATCCTTTAGCATCATAGGGTGTTGAAGGAGCAAATATTTTGAGGCCGGGAATATTCATAAACAACGGATAAATACTCTGTGAATGTTGAGCCCCTTGTCCCCAACTCTTACCAATTATAGCGCGAACAACCATGGGAACGAACACTTCTCCTCCAAACATATATCGCATTTTTGCTGCCATATTGATAAGCTGGTTCATGGCTAACAATAGAAAATCCATCCTTATGTGTACATGTATCGGCCTTAAACCTGCAAGTGCTGCGCCTATTGCAACACCTGTCATACCGTCTTCTGCCAGGGGAGTATCAAATACTCTTTCACTGCCAAATTTGTCAACAAGTCCTTTTGTCGTTCCTAAAATACCTTTAGGGTCATCTACACCTTGTCCCAAAACTATTACTGAAGGATTTTGGGTCATTTCTTGCACAATAGCTTCCTTTATTGCTTCTGGATAACTTAAAATCCGTTGCATTTATTCGTCCTTAAAGAGATTAGTATAAAGTTCCTTTACCTCAGGAAAATGGCTTTCCTCAGCAAATTCAAAGGCGTTTTTAATCTCCAGATCAACTGCAGATTCTATATTGCTTGAAATATCAGTATCTAAGAGTGATTTCAATTTTTTAAGCTGGTCATTTTGTATCCAATATTCAGCTTCGCCTTTAGTTCGGTATCCTAAATGGAAATCATCGTTAGGGCCAACATGTTCTTTCCATCGGTACGTAATACATTCGAGAAATACAGGCGTTATGTTTCCCAGCATGATCCTTTTGATATAGTTACTGGTAAATTCGTATATCTTGAATATATCACCGTCATCGATTCGTTCTGCCTGCATGCCATAAGTCTGTACTCGCTCATAGATATTATCAGAATGACTACGGCTTAAATGGTGAGAATGTATTGCATAGCGGTTATTTTCGCAAACAAACAAGACCGGCAATCTTTTCAAAGCTGCGAAATTCACACTTTCATGAAATGCCCCTTCATCAACTGCACCTTCACCAATAAAGCACACGACGATGGCGTTTGAATTTCTGTATTTTAGTGCATAGGAATAACCAACAGAAAGGGGGATTGTTGTCCCAACGATTGCGGAAGTACCCATAACTCCCTTTGCGACATCGATGAGGTGCATTGATCCACCCTTACCTTTTGAACACCCGGTTGATTTTCCATAGAGTTCAGCAATCATCTTTTCCAGATTTCCACCCTTGGCGAGATACGTTGCGTGGCCTCTATAAGTTCCAAAGACTGTATCATTTGGTCTTAATGCTTCACAAACACCCACAGAAATGGCTTCCTGACCGATGGATAAATGAACCGGACTTTTAATTTTGTCTGTAGGATAAATCCTTGCAATTTCTTCTTCAACCCTGCGAATCCGGTATAATGATTTATAAAATTTCTCTGCTAATATATGAATCTGTTCGTCCATCTTTAGATAACCTTTTTGAAAGTCTTCAGTAACAAACCTTATGGTTGTCTTATATTTTTTACCGCTCTTTAGTAAAACAAATTAGATTTCAATTTCTCAGATGTTCAAGTATGCAATATCACTAATGTAAATTCTGCCAAGGATTAGCAGGTATTATTTAGCTTGCAATAGGGAGCTTTGTGTCTTTAAAGCGCCTTTTCTTGCCATAACTACGAAGACTCAGCATAGTGGCTTTTTCCAGAGAAACAAAAACAGGGAAGAATGTGAAGGTGAATAATCCGAGAGAGATGGTAAGTGTGTTGTGCCTTTCCTGTAGTTGCCATCTCACTATCCATATGAGATATCTTAGAAATTTCCAAATTTCACTACTTTCCGTTGTTCAACAAGACCATTTGTTCAGGAAAATGTTCTCTGTATCAAAAAACTAACTTGTCTAAGGCTTATACGTTCTTACATCACCCGTATAACAGAACAAGATGAGTATTTTTCTATCCCAAAGAATTCTTACCTAACACTGTCTCCTTGATAGAAAATATTCCGTTTAATAAATACTCCGAAATTTCCTTTTTAATTCATTTATGAGACACAACGGAAGTCTATTCAATTACAAGACTGACCCGTTTATGTAAACGAGACAATTGGGGCAGCCTGGATAGTTCATCCTTTATGTCCTTTTGCTGCGGTTGTATGTTTAAAGATTTTTCCCAAATTATCCTTGCCTTCGTTGCGTTTTTCGCCATTTTATAACTGTGTCCCAGTATATTATAAAGCTGTACCAGTGTGTCGTTATTCGTTTGAGTATTATCTGACCAAAGTGCGTTGATCGTATCGGAAGCTTCTTTCATTTTCATATATTCTTCCAGAGTAAAAATAGCATTTTCGTATTTTTCTTGCTTATAATAAAGGTTTCCAAGATTATAAAAAGCCTCTACGAACGAATTATCAAGTTTAACCGCCATTGAAAAGAAGGTTTCTGCCTGTTTATCCATACCTGATTCGATACAACATTCACCCATGAGGTTGTAAGCCTCTGTATTATTTTTATCTTTGAGCAATGTTTCCCTCAGATAATACATTGCCCTGGTATATTTCTTTTGTATTTTATAGATGATTCCAAGGAGAAAATTGACTTCGGGAATGGAGGAATCACTCATGTGTATATATAAAAGTATATTTTTAGCTTTTGTATAGTCATTTTTTTTGATTAATAGCTTACAAAGATATATGGATGGTGCTATGTATTCGGGTTTTAACCTGTGTGACTCCGAAAGAAATATTTCAGCTTCTTTCTCCATATTACTATGGATGCAGCATATTCCCATGAGGTAATAGGTTTCGTAATCGTCAGGATTTGCCAAGACAACCTCTTTAAAATAAGGGAGCGCCGTGGTGTATTCCTTCCGTTCCATGTACAAGAAGGCAAGATTATAATGTGCTTCTGTTAAAGCAAAATCTTTTTTTAATGCCTTCTTAAAGTTATCAATCGCCTCTGCATATTTTTTCATTCTGGTGTAATAAATTCCAAGATGATTGTACCCTTGTGCATAATCAGGATTCATCTCAACAGCAGCCTTTAAATATGGGTAAGCGTCATCCCAGTTACCTTTTTCAATCGATGTGTTTGCAAGGGCAATTTTAGTTTCAAAATCATTACGATCACCTACAAGACCATCATTCATTGAAACAGATTTTGATGAATTATTATTCGTTATATTGAGCATGGCCATTTTCCTTTATTGAAAATTTACAAAGAAGAAATCATTTCTCTTTCTTTTAAATCCTTTTTTTTCCCAGTCCTTTGCATATTTTTGACAACTTCCAGGAGAGCGTCTTTCGATACCGCTACCGATTTCTTATTCTCTTCCTGAATCTTTTCAAAAATCTCTTCTCTATGAACCTTAACATGCCGTGGTGCAATAATACCCAGCTTGACCTGTTTGCCCTGACATTCCAAAACGGTAATTTTTATTTCCTCGCCTATGGTAATACTTTCCCCTAACTTTCGTGTCAGTATAAGCACGATATCTCACCTTTCTGAAAAATTTGCAAACTAATCTCTAACAAGCGGATGATGCAAGCTATAATAGTCTTCTGTTAATACGAATTGTTTCCCCTTTTTACTTTTCATATTGACAAGTATGGGACCTTTGAGATTTATGGTGACGTCTGACGGACTATTGCCCAGAGTAACCGTGCAAAACACTTCGACGTTTTTCGTATCCTTGATGCCTAGTAATGACAAGTCGCCTATTGAGTTCGTCGGATTATAGTCGGTAAAGAAAGGCATGGGGTTAAGAATAGGAAAAGCGACAGAAGTGTCTTTTACAGAAACCAGCCACTCAAAAGGAAGGCACTCTTCAATATCAACTATGACAAACTGTTTTAAATCCTCGAAGCCTAACATCCCATTTTCAAAATTTATGACATTTTCTTTTTCGATACGCAAATTGCCAAATTTCTCCGTTGATAAGTTCACGATATTGCCGTTTTCTTGTTGCTGTTCATCCACTTTTATCATTTTCTTGCTCCTATTTTTAAAAGGTTTACAGAGGTGTAATTTTGTAAAGATTTTTCGCAAACACCATACCATTAACAAAAGACATAATGTGCTTTAGAACAACAAAATCCTATATTATTCCAATAATATTAGTTATGGGTTTTTCCTGTTGAATGAATATTCGTTAAAAACAGACCTTCAGAAAGGAATATGGGGAAAATTTCTCCCAAGCGGGTATCTATCAAGGAATGGTTGAGTACAATTTCTTTACGGATAATGATTAATATTTATACAATATTATCCTAAGAAATCGAGCAGGCTGGGTTGGATAATCCGAGCGCCTGTTTCTAGTGAAGATTGTAAGATGTTTTCCTGATTCTTTAAATCCATAATCAAAGATGCTACATCGGCGTCCTCTGTATACGAGATTGATTCTTTCAATGCCGCCAGGGACTTATTAAGACTATTTGTAGTCAATTCTAACCTATTTGCCTTTGCGCCAAAATTGGTAATCTCTGTCAATATAGTGTTGGTTGCAGTATCTAAATTATTCCTTAGACCTAAAAAAATAGAAGAATCATACGTACTTGATTCAAGCTCGTCTCTCATAGATATTAGTGTCGAAAAAATTGCATTGTCTTGAAACAAAGCGCCGCCAGGCGTGTTTACTTGTATATACGTATTTGAACCTATCTGATATTTAATTTCCTCATTGTTGCCGTTATAAGATACCGAGGATATTCTGCCGTTGCTATCCCTTGTGCCAGAAAATGGCGAGGTGGAAGTTTTTGTACCTGAAAATATATATCGCCCATTATTATCTGTATTCACATTTTGCAGGACTGATTCCATTAATTCATTTAACTCAGCAGCAATGACCTGCCGTTCTGGTTGTCCAAGGGTATCATTACTGGCTTGTATGGTTAATGACTTAATCTGAGAGAGAATTTCATAAATGCCATCAAGGGTGTTAAATGTAAAGTTTATTTGCTCTTTGGTAGCCATGACGTTATCTAAATATTGCTGGACTTGAGATTCTTCTCCCTTTAATCCAAGGACTTTTCTTGCACCTGACGGATCGTCAGATGGGCGGTTTATTTGTTTTCCGCTAGACAATTTTTCCTGTATTTCCTGCATTTTTTTCATGTTGATATTTATACCTGAAAGAGTGGTGCGTTTCATGCTTTCCTGAGTTATTCTGAATGACATAGTTTAAAATCCTCCTTATCTATTATGTAACCGTGGAAAAGCATTCAGACATCAGCAATCAGCTTTCAGCTTAATGCCAGACAACAGTTGACAGGTGTCTAATCGTTAAGGGCTAATGAATAAACTCCTGATGAATACATTAACCAAACGATCTTAATAAATTTTCTACAAGCCCATCAACGATGGAGATGTATTTTGAAGAGGCTTGATACGCCTGCTGAAACCTTATCAGATTGACCAATTCTTCATCTGTAGAAACACCTGATATTTCGTCCCTGCGATTTTCCAGGCTTGTTTCTATGGCATGAAAACTTTCCTCTGATTTATAAGCATTGCTGGCTTCCTCACCCAACGATGCTGTAATCCGATGCAGGTAATCAGCAAAAGTCGTGTTATCGAGGACATCGTTGTCATCCTGCAATGCAGCGAGACGCAATACGTTCGTAGTATTTCCAATCTCACCGGTGGAAGCAGCGATTCGAGAAACATCCTCAGAAATTTCTGCATTGACAACAATGTTTGACGCATCGGTTCCGTCAAAGAATGTATTTATTCCTAATGCAGCCAGTAAATCAGTTGAATCTGAATCATTTATAACATCTAGCGAAAACGTATCGCCTGCTGTAATCGCGCCGCTGGAAAGAGTAAAAGAAACTCCATTTGCAACATTAATAGTATTTCCCGGCGTGTAATCACTTCCCACGTCAAGCGTAGCGATAACGGTCCCGCTGCTATCCTTTACCTCTATCTGAAGTCCCGTAGTATTTCCTATTGTGCCCGTGCCTAAGGCAGTAAAAGTATACACATCATTCGACTGTCCTGAGTAAATACCTGATACTGAAGCCGTAGCGGTCCCCAGCGAACCGGGATTAGGATCTAAGGCATAAGAAAAATTTACCTTGTAACCAGAGTCGGCTTTGATGAGGAGCTTATTATCTACAATAGATGCCGAAATGTTAGTAATACCATCAAGAGAAGTTTGTAAGTCGGCAAGAGAATCTGCAGAGACATCAACAGAAATGTTGCTCTTTGTGACATCGCCTGTACTTTCATCTATCACCGTAACATAAATATCGCCGCTCTTGGGAGAAATACTCAGCCCCGCAGCATCCAGCGCTACCGTGGTACTTGATACAGCGTTGGTCGAAAACAAACTGGTAAAACCGCCTGATAGACCAACTCCTTCACTATGAATTTTATTAACTTCTTTTATAAGGCTTGCTGCCAATGTGTCGAGCTTATCATCATACTTAGCAATCGTTTCATTATAAAAGTCTTGTAATCCTTTTATTTCCCCTGTGTTAAAAGTATACTTGGAATTTTCATTTTTATAATTTACTATGTTTATGACTCCGGATGAATCAATTTTAGAAGTAAGCCTCGTAGCACTCGAACCAGATACTAAAGCCCCGCTTGCTGTTGAGACATTTACCATCCCATTACTTTGAGCCTTTACGGTCACATTGACCAACTGACTAAGATCATGCAATAATGCCTCCTGCTTATCTAATAGATCGTTAGATTCAATGCCGCTAACGTGAAGTGCAGATATTTCTTCATTTATACTTGCAATGTTTTCTGACAGGTTATTGATGTCTGATATTTTATTTTCAATGCTTTGTTTAATAAACATCTTCATCTGTTCTAGTTCGTCAACTATCCTATGGAAGCTATCGGTTAAAGTATTAGCTTTCTCCAGAAGAGTCGCCCGGGAACTCATATTTTCTGTACTATGTGCAAGGTCGTTTATACCTTTAAAAAAGGATGTTAATGCATTATTTATACTGGCATCTGAAGTTTCATTAAATACGGTTTCCAATTCCCTCAGATTTTGACTTTTTACAGACGCACTGCCAAGTGATGATGAAATATCTCTCAAACGGCTGTTAATATAATCGTCTTTATGTCTTCTAATTTTCACAATTTCTACACCTTGTCCAATAGTGCCTGCATTTGTATATACGGGCATCTTTGCCGCCATGATAGTCGATTGCCTTGTGTATCCTTTTGTATTTGAATTTGAAATGTTGTGAGCACTGACCAACATGGCACGTTGGGCAGATAATATTCCACTTAAACCGATTTGTAGATCAGAAGACATGTGCAACTCTCCTTATATTTCAGTATCCATTAAGACCATCGGAAACTCATTCTCATGCATTTTTCCCGTGTACCCGTATATGGAATATTGAAGCGCAGATGGACAAAATATTTTTATCATGTCCTCAGTAATCTCAAGTGAGTAGTGAATGAGCGTTGTATTTGTCTGGTTTACTTCTTGCAACTGCTTTAATGCCCGCGTTAACTTATCTATCAAATTGCAGATTTTTTCGCTGTGTACAGTATCCATTTTATTTATCAAACATTTCAGGGTAATATTATTCCCTTGCACATTATGCTCTTTACAATATCTGGCAACTATATACTGCCTTTTTTCTTCAAGAAGTTGAACAATTTCAGTCTTGTTTTTTTCCTGATAGATAAGCGTTTCCAGCTCCTCAATGCTTCCGGAGATCAGACAGTGTTGTTTTGATTTTGCAATCTTAAGGAGTTCTTCATACACAACCGACAACCGGTCAAATGTTTCAATCAACTCATCTAACAATGTATTCATAATTAAATAACTCCTTTTGCAGCCTTATCACTCATAGTATGGTGTAATTTTTCCTTTTCATTTCCCGGCAAGTCATTAATAGGTTTGTCGTCCTTTACTGAAGAAGGTTTATGCGGGTTTTCTGCCCGCTCCTTTTCATGCATCAATTGTTTGTAAATTACCTGCGCAACTCCAAAGCCCCCTTTAGCGGCAATATCTTGAGCAAGAATGGTGTGCATTATTTCCGTGTAGGTTTCCATTCCGCCGTCACTTTCTTCAAATAATTCTGATTTTGGTATTGTTTTCCACATGGCCTTAATAGCAAAATTAACGAGAATCGATTCGAAATCCTGCGATGCTTTTTTCAAGTCAACCGCATCTTTGTTTGCATTTTTCTGCTTGTTTAAATTATCGATTATTTCAGCACCGGCGGGTTGAGAAAACAGCAGGGGATTTACCGATGAATAACTTTCCATATATTACTCCATTTTTACGATGATTATTTATTCATGAGATTGCTTCGTCGTTCCTCCTCTCAATGACATTTCCTGACTCCCTGTCATTGCGAGCATAGCAAAGTAATCTCTTTAAATAACTAGCTTTTCTCTGTTTTTACATGATAACAAGTTCTGCATGAAGGGCGCCCGCTCTTTTAATCGCCTGGAATATAGAGATAAGATCCCGCGGTGTTACCCCCAGCACATTGAGAGCCCGAGCAACATCAGAGATTGTTACTCCTTCCTGAATTACATTCAATTTCTTTTCCTCTTCGATTACTTCAATATCTGTTCGAGGTACAACTGCAGTTTGACCGGATGACAAAGCGCCGGGTTGCGAAACCTCAGGTTTCTCACTGATGGTAATACTTAAATTCCCGTGTGCAATGGCAACCGTAGAAATCCGAACATTTTCACCGGCAACAATTGTTCCGGTGCGTTCGTTGATAATGATTCTGGCAATACTGTCAGGTATAATGTACAATTCTTCAATGGTAGCAACAAACCGGACAATGGTATCTTCAGATTGAAAATCTCCTGGTGGCACAATGTTAACAACGGCAGCATCTATTGACTTTGCCGTATTTGGATAAAGATTATTAATTGCATCCACTAAACGATTTGCTGTTGTGAAATCAGGATCACGCAGGATAACACCCAAAGATTTGCCGTATAAAAAGGAAGAGTGTATCTCTTTTTCAACGATAGCGCCATTTGAAATATATGCGGTCGTAGATATATTTTTACGCAAAGATTGAGACTGGCCTTCTATATTATACCCCCCTATGGATAAAGGTCCTTGTGCCACTGCATATACTTCATTGTCCGCGCCCTGTAAGGCAGTTTGAAGTAAGACACCGCCTTCAAGACTCTTCGAATCACCAATAGAAGATACTACCACGTCAAGCTTATCACCGGGTCTGGAAAAGGCAGGAATATTTACCGTAATCATGACCGCTGCAACATTTTTTGACAGAAAATCGGCTTCAGATATTAACACGCCCAATTTTTCAAAAATATTTACGGCCATCTGTCTTGTAACCCTGAATATCTGACTATCGCCACTCCCCTGAAGACCGATAACCAGACCATATCCATAAAGCTGGTTATCACGGACACCTTGTACATAGGCTATATCCTTAACACGAACAGCAGCATATGCGGAATGAAAAAACGTGGCCGTTAATAGAAAAATCACAAGAATACATGACACCTTCACGTATTTAAAAATAAAGGGTACGATACATTCTTTATTTTTCATAACATCTTTGCCTTATATGTTTGATAATTTAAAAAACCCGAAAAACGCACTTTCCACACTTTAAATTCCTTATCCCGTACTTAAAATGGCCAAATAACTTCTTGAATGCGATTCCACCATCCTCGTTTACCAGCCCGCGTCAAAAATCCCTTGCCCTCTAATATGATATTGGCATTTGCAATC
>JAUPKS010000087.1 GCA_030837315.1 Planctomycetota bacterium | reverse complement strand
TCTCTCCTGTTCAACAATATGCCTTTGTATAGTAACCACTTTACTTTTTTGCATATCGTCAATTCCTCCAATCTCTTCCGTAAAAATAAAAGATTTTTTATTTTACAATCCTAATTACCAAAGTCAATAAGTATCCACTTACACAGGCATGCCTACTCTTAATTTAGCGAAGACGTTCTAATGCCTATCATATTGCATTTATTTGAACATTCAAAAGGTTTTAAATTTGGTCCATCAGACATGAAAAATATCCAAAAGGCAGGTTTACTTTCAAAACTCTCCGAGGGCATGATTTCACTGACAAAACCAAGCGCAGAAACTATGTTCTTTACAGCGATTACTACTTTATGGTTTTCTGCTATCAGTTCAGCAATTATTGACAACATCACCTTTGTAGCCAGCATGATTCCTCTGATTACAGGTACGGCACATGCCCTATTACCTGCTGGAACGGATGTTAAATCAATCATCCAGCATTCAACCCTTATGCCTGTGTGGTGGTCTTTAGCACTGGGGGCTTGGCTTGGCTGGAATGATACCCCAGTGAGGGCATCTGCCAATGGCCTTGCTGAAAAGACCGGCTACCCCATATCATTCAAGAAATATCTTGTCTATGCAATACCCATTACCATTGAAACGCTTCTTAATATCAAATATTTATCTTGGCTAAGGTAGTATTTATTCGCAAAAACTTACGTTTCTTAGATTAATCACCAATTCCTCGTTTCAAATTCATATGAACGATGCGATGCATCTTTGGTCATTCCATGCTCGATTAACTTCCAGTGGTCTTGTTCTTTTTCATACGTGCACTTGTATGAATAATCCACCATCCTCCACCGCCAGAAAAAGAAATGCGATATACCCGTCACAAATATATCCAGACGCCTTGCCTTAGGGTCCACATCCTCAAACATGGCCACACAGTGCTTTGTTGTCCTGGGAGCCAACTCTCCTTTTGCAATAGCGGCGTACTGGTATTTCTTGCCTTCTTTATAATCATCATCCAGTTTAGCAACATTATCCATAATTTCAGGATAATAAGCATCCACATATTTCGCACCCGTATCCGTCGTCAATAACACTTCGATGGGAACCAATATAGGCCTTTCTATGGTATTTCCCAGATTGTAGAACCATATAATATATAAAACCTCCCCGCCAGTCCCCTTGTTATGCACATACGTTTTCGGTGCGCTCCATGAAAAATCAAGCTGGGAGGCGCTAACTATCTGGGACATGCTGAGGATAAGGATTGATACTAAAACTAAATTTTTTAATTTCACAAAATCACTCCTTCTTAAGGACGCGGACTTGCTCTTTTTTTACCTTTTTTCGCTCTACAACAATGAACCTTGTTGCCTTATAAATATAATCACCCATCGCGGTGCCGTCGTTGTTGGCTTCAACACCCATTGCATAAAACCTGACAGGATTGGCCACCAGGAAATCTGCCGAAGGTGCCTGCCATTTTACGTGCCAGAACTTCTGGCTCGTCCCCTCTTTCGTGTGGGTTGCAAAGCGTCCGCCGGCTTCTACCTGAGTATCTTCATCGTCACCTACATTAATAAAAGTACCTACTAATCGATTACCGTAATAACTATCCTGTGCCGTAATTTGAAAGCCATGAAACTCCGTATCTGTCTGTTTGAAAGATACCAGAATATCCACGATCTCCCCAGGTTCACATTTATCAAGCACAAAGAGCATAAACTTACCCTTCCCCGAATTAATGGGATATTGGTAGTGACATCCCAAATTGCCGCAGGTAAACGTACTGGGGGCAGCAAACGTCACATTAATTTTATCAATACCAGCACCGAGACAGCTCAAAGGTGCGCCGTCAGAATGTGCCTGTGATGAACTACAAAAAATAATCGCCACAAGCATACACACGATTGTATAATAAATTCCCTTTACTCTACTTTTCATAAACTTTTCTTTCCCCACGCCTCTTTACCCTTCGTTGTATTTCAAATAATCAGAGATTAGAAATTATCAATGAGTCTTACACCTGTAGAATCAAAAATCAAAGATAAAAATATGCATTTCTTATTCACCCTTTTTGATCACCGATGTTGACTTGATCAGATCTACACCATAATTTATAGGAACGCCAAAATTGGAACCCCGAAATCCTGGAAATACTCCGTAATTAATCCCAATCACCTTTCCTTTCTTATTAAAGATAGGCCCACCGCTGCCGCCAGCAGTTGTTTGTGCGTCATAGACAATTCTATTATGCATAATATCACTTAAATGCCCTTGTGTAGAAAGAGGTCTTATCAACCCCCAATTTGAAAGTTCCTGTACTAATGGTATAAAAGGCAAATTAAAAAGCTGTTTTACAACTCCAGGGTCTGTCTTTGCGAAAATGGCATTAACACCAGCCGGATATCCCAATAATATGATAGGTTCTCCCACTACCGTCCCCTTACCTGTTATGTCCAATTCGAGGACGGGCATGGTAGCGCCACGAACATCAATGCGAAGCAGTGCCACATCTACATCATCAGAAATCTTCTCTACTTTTAAAGCAAACGGTTCTTTAATGCCGGGGAAAAAAGCCCGAAATACTTCAAAGCGCGGCTTAATCGTGGGTTCTATGTGGATGTAAGGAGACATCTCCATTTCCCACCATGGTTCTGCAATATGACGGTTGGTCAGGATTAAACCATCCGCACGAACCAGGAAGCCGGTACCTGTGTATTCATTGATCCCCCGTGGCCCTTTACCCATCATCAAGAGCGGTTCACCTGTCACTTCGTCAAAGAAATAAAATGTCCCCTGTATCAGGCAAATCCCGCCACTATAGGCCTTAATTATATTCTCGGCAACAGATCTTTCAATTTCAAGAATGCGAACCTTTTCAGCCGTCCTTGACAATCTGGCGTATTGTATATAAAAATACGATATAAGACCACTCACTATAATAAAAAGAACGAGTAAGGCTCCTATCTTAAAAGAACGAGAGGACTGGGTAAAGGCCTCCCACAGAATCTGTTTAAAAAATGCCGTCGCTGTGGTAATTCTCCCTCTCTGGGATAAACGTGCTATACCCAGCGAGTCTTCTACTATCTCTGTCCAGGGTTTGCATACCTCGATCTCATCCGTTTTAATACGAAAGCGCACCTTCGGACCGCCAGCACCAAACTCAATCAAATCGCCATCTTTAAGCGATATTTCTTTAACTAACCTATTATTTACAAATGTCCCCTTTGCACTTTCTTTATCTTTCAATATATAATCACATTCCTTTAATTGTATCTCGGCATGACAATGGGACGTGTTTCTGTCTATCTCCGGATCAAAACGAAGGTTGGCTGCGGTATCTGTACCAATAGATATCTTTTCGGAAGTAAAAACTTCCGTATCCCCACGGTGACTTCCCGTTAAATGGACAAAAATAGCTTTCAAAAATATTTACCTCGTGTTTATAAAATGTTTATCACGAATTATTATAGGGCTTTTAGGCGCCTTCACGTCGATAACATTCATCTTTCAGCACGGCAACAAACGGCAGGTTCCGATATTTGTTATTGTAGTCCAATCCATAGCCAACCACATAGTCATCGCCAATATCAAAACAACAATATTCAGGATGAACATTATATTGTCTCCTCGTTATACGATTCAAAAGAACACAACTTTTGAGAGTTTTTGGGTGGTATTTTTTGATGTCTTCCATCACCCTTTTTAAGGTACTTCCGGTGTCAACAATATCATCAATCACCAATACGTGTTTTTGTTCTATGTCGATCTTAAATTGACGTATTACCTTGGTCTCCCCCTGCGGGAAAGTCGACTCGCCATACGTAGCAGCGTCAATGGTATCCAATCTTATAGGAAAGGGAATTAAACGGATCAAGTCTGCAAGAAAGATGAGACTTCCATTAAGAATCGCGATAATTGTCCATTCCTTGCCTTTATAATCACGGATTAATGTCTTTGATAACTCAAGGAGTTTTTTTTGAATCTGCGCCTCATCAATTATTATTCTTGCGATATCCTTTTCCACTTCTTCGATCCTCCATTTTCGTTTCTTCTAATCATTAAATTTTCCCTACATCACCGGAATCTTTATCGTTGCTCCAACCGCTCCCTTGCAATCTGCTTCAATATGCGATCTTCTTCGATAGCCTCTTCAGTTTTTCCAAGTTTATCATAAATAGTAAAAAGGAGATTATGCGCCTTTTCAGATTTAGGATTCAACTGAATAACCTTTTTAAATTTTTCAATGGCCTCATCCATCATATTCTTTTTGTAATAACAAACGCCTAAGAAATAATGTGCATCATCAAAATCAGGATTGATTTCTATTGCCTTCTTACATGCTATAAATGCATCTTCATTTTTTTCTATCAGACTATAAGCAACCGCCATATAAAGGTATCCATCTGCTTCTTTTTTATCTTTTCTTGCAGCAAACAGTTCAACCGCCCTTTTATACTCTACAAGCGCTTGTGGAACATTCTCTTTGGTCACATAAGCAAAAGCAATATTATAGTGGGCTTTTGGTTCATTGGGATTTACCTCAATTGCTTTTTTTAGTTCAGATATTGACTCATCAGTCATACCCTTTGCATAATAAACAATTCCCAAGTGATAACGGGCATCATAGTTGTTAGGGGCATATTCTAATGCCTTTTTGAATTCTGCAATTGCCTCAATGTATTTCCCTTGAGTATAGAACGAAAGTCCCTTTTTGTTAAAAGAGTTTGCCTTATTATCACAACCTGCCACAATGAAAAACATCAACAAAAACGCCACCTTTACACCACCTGCAACTATGTTCTTTATCACCATGAATCCATCCTTTTAATCTCCATTATTTCAATGAATCTGACTCCCATAATACTACTATTTCTTATTCCTGCTTCTGTATCAGGCAAACCCTACCGATTATATCTTAACCCAAAATCTGCCTTCTTGTAATAACAGACGGTGGCTCAGATCGGGAGCTAACTTACTAATCAAATTGCTTACGATAATAGTGTATACTTCTTGTAAAATCCTATATTCTTATAAACAAGGTTTGCAGCTAAAAAATTCGGGGCATCGTTCCCAGGATTGGGTTTCAATTCAACCACATCTAATCCCACAACAGTCCTTTCTTTATAGACCTTGCGTAAAAAGTCAATCGTTTGGTACCATCCTAAACCGCCCGGGACAGGCGTACCAGTGGCAGGCATAATAGAAACATCAAATCCATCCACATCTAACGTAATATATACATAGTCCTCTAATGTTTCAATGGCCTGATCATGCCAGTCGTCATTGTTATAAATATCTTTTGCATAAAATACAAATACAGAATCTTTTTTCTTTTTCACATATTCCTGCTCTTCCTTCGATACCACCCTTACGCCAAAGCTTGTGACTTTGCATTTCAGGTCTTCAACTACTCTCCTCGTGACACTTGCATGACTATAACGAGTTCCACCAAATTGCTTCATCAAATCTAGATGTGCATCTAGTTGAAGTATAGATAAATTTTTGTATTTCTCTTTATATGCTTTTATCACACCTTGTGATATAGAGTGTTCACCGCCCAAAGTTACTAAAAATTTATCATCTTTAACAATATTGCTACTTACATGATACAATGCACTAATTACCTTTTTGGGATCTGTGTGTATTTCTTCAATATTAAGAGTCCCAATTGTAAAAATCCCTATTGTATAAATATCTTCAAATTCATCATCGTAAGGCTCTACATTAACCGATGCGTTTAATATTGCATTTGGGCCCATTTTGGTACCTGCCTGATACGTGGTAGTGCCATCAAACGGCACACCCATAATTACAACCTTTGAATGTTTATATGCATCTCCTTCGCTTTTGAAATTATAGGGGAATGCACCAAATTGTAATGAACTTAAAACAAATTTTCTTATTTCACTAAACATGTAAGACTCCGCAATATTACCCGTAAAATAAAAAAGGCATCTAACCTATATTAGATGCCTTTTTTAACACTAAACTTTTACAAATGTACCATTTATTGCTGACAATGGGTATCGCGCCTCTTCTTCCAAATGGCAGCACCAACCATAAGAACTGCAACAACTCCTATGATACTACCAATCATTCCGGCAATACCTTTTCTCTCCTTTGCAGCAAGCATCTGGTCCACCTTCTTACCCCTCTTAAGGGCAATAGCCTGACTTTCCAAATTATTGATGCCTTGATATACCTTGGCAGAACCATACCACCACATAATATCCTGCTGACCGTGAGCCGCACCTTTGTATGCATGCGCTTTGTCACCAAACCACATATTCGCATAGGTATTTTCTATCTCTGAAGGATTATTCTTTCCCGTCATGAACAACCCATACAATCCAAGGATCGGACCAATTACCGGCACTTTTCCTCCGGTTGTTTTGAATGCATTATAAACGGCATCTCCCAATAATCCTGGCCCAAGGGCATCAGCAAGCACATCGCCTAGAGGAAATATATCCCTATCCTTAATCGGAACATCAAACTCATCATTTGCCGCAAGGTCATCCAATATACACTGTGCCCTGTCCTGAAGAGTCCACATCTCAAACATGAAATTATCCAAATTTTCACGATACAAACGGGCAAAACGGGGGCTATGACATTTGCTGCAAACCGCCACCCACTGCTCAGATCTTTTCTTGTTTTCAGGAGAATAAACATCAAGGGTGTAATTCATTGGCGGTAAGTTAATACCATACGGATAATCTTTAAGTGAGGACTTGTAATTCACACCCGTTGGAGGCACTGTTCCCATCCTCCATACTCCCTTTGTAACAGGGTTGTGTGCAAACTTACCATTACCCTGATCCATGTGACAGAACTGACATGTCGGCGTTCTATAGTCCTTACCTGGTACCACTTCTGCTAAGGGTTTTTCCCAGTCCCAATGTTCACCTTCCATATGATAGATATACCCCATTTTTGACTCGCCGTAAGTTTCTGCATCAGGATGGTCAAAGCCCATGTGGCAGCTCATACAGGCCTCTGGCCTTCTTCCTTCAGCCGCTGAAAATTTATGCCTCGAGTGACATATATTACATCGATCTGTCGCATGGCAAAGATCACAGCCAAACTGTGCAGCCGAATAACCCCTGCGAAACATCTCCGGGTACCACGGTGGAATAACATTCGCAGCCAGACCTTCGATGTGATTTGGACGACCGCGTTCTGACTCGCTCATAAATTCAGTCGTTTGCTGTGGGTGACATTCTCCGCAGGTTTGCGGGGTAGGCATATGAAGTTCTTTATGATCCTTACCGTGACAGTCACTACAGGTTACTTCTTTAATCTCCCTACCAATTAACTTCTCAATTTGCTGCGTTTTTTCTGCAAATCTTGGATTTTTCCTTGGTTTTGCATGAGTAGACTCTTCCCAATCTCTTACAAAGCCTGGAGTCACTTCTTCGTGGCATTTTACACAGTCCGTAGGCTTGTATTTTTCCAGTAACTGATCATAGTAAGTGCCATCCGGTTTCACATAATGCCTTACTGGAAACCAATACATCTGCAATGGAACAGGCTTGTATAAATTTTGCCATGGGCCAGCACCCTTTTCAAGCCCTACATTATTCGTGAACCAATCTTTTAAAGTATCATTCGGGTACAAAATGTCATAATAGCTGGTAGCCTTCTTTTGCATTTCTTTTAGCTCGGTTTCAGACTGCGCCTTTAAACTACCAGCATGCCAACTCCACATTAAAGAAGCTGCGAGTAAAATCGCGCCCAATTTCAACAATTTCATTTTCTACACCCTCCCCTCAAAACCAGCGATTTTTATTTAATCCTTTTTCTTAAAAACCAAATTTCCCTTTATTGTATTTTAGGTAATGACTGAGCCTTATTTTCCTCTTTTTCAGAAGTAATCGTTTTATAAGGGGTAGTGTGCTGTGGGAAAAACCATTCATCAGAGCCACCCCTTTCCTGGAAAAATTTCAGCCTCATCTCATGATTTCGCGTATGGTGGCAAGGTCCGCAAATATTATATGGAGTTCCAAACGTTCCAACTTTAGCAATTTTTTGACCCTCCGGCGCCTTTCCAATCTCCATAAAATAGCTGAACACCTCTCCAGGCCCGTGACACGCCTCACAGGTAACCCCTTCTTCTGAATATCTTCCTGTTGCATCATCGTAACCAGTCGTATGGCACGCAAGGCACTTCTTTCGATATACTTCGTTTCCTGCGATATAGTCAGGAGATTCTTTAACTCTCTCAAATGTTTTAAACTTAATCCTCTGCCATCTTTCAACATGTGGAGAGGTCAAACCTGTATGGCATTTCATACATTTCTGACTACCAACATAGATTGCCTTATCACCGGTAATACTATATTTTTTAAAGTCTCCCATTTCTATCCGTTGATTTGGGTCACTTTCTTCCGGGGTTAAAACCGCCAGTTCACCCCAAAACTCAAACATAGTCTCCGCATTAGCCAATCTAAGCTGCATCTGCCGTTTATGATAATAAATCCCCTCATGAGCCATCTCTTCGCTTAAAGCCCTTCCTATACCTCCGTGGCACACGGTACAGCCATAAATATCGAATGGAAAATCTTTTGCACTTGGATGTGCAACCTTTAACTTTTCATCATCGATGTGACAAGTCATGCACCTGTCTACTTTATCTCCGTTTTGCCTCTTTGCCCAACTGTAATCTCCTTTCAAGAGAATTTGCTTGATTTCATAAACCGGTCTCTTCAAAGATGCAAGGCGCTTTGCCAGCAACTCCTTATCCTTTGCAGAAGTTGCTGCTACAAATTCCTTCTCGACCTTTACAGCTTGTTTTTCAAAATACTCCTTTTGATATTCCATCCATTTCGGACAAAACTCATCCTTGAGCCATATAGATGTAGCGATAAAAAATAAAGCACTTAAAACAAAAAAGATCAATCTTTGTACGCTCATATTCCACCTATCCTGGAAACACTTAATTTAGCAAACATACGAGAACTCATATGTTGATCCAAGGCGTTGCAATGATATATTTCACATTAAACGCCAGTCGAAAAACCATTTTAATCACAGTCCCAACCATGGTTAGAAGCAAACCCATTGTAAGCGAATAGCGAATAACGCCAAGCTTCATAAAAAAATCTCTTTTCACAAGCGCAGGTAGCGTTAACCCCGCAAAATAAAAGCCACCCATAAGAATAATCCCCAATGGTAGAGGTAAATCGTGCATTGGAGCCGGGGTAGGAAAGTCATGCGTCCACTTCTCCCAAGGCCAGAAAAATGCCCAAAATGGCCCCCTGAGAGCTGTACCAATGTAAATCAAGACATACCAAAAAACGTAACCAAAGACAAACGTTGTTACAGCAAACTTTCTCTCTTTAAATGTATAATAACCATTTCCTTTCGGGTTATTATCCAAATAGGGAATAAGAATGAGACCCAAAATAATGATACTTGGAAGCACAACACCAGCATACCATGGATCAAAATAGACTAATGCCTCCTGTAAACCTAAGAAATACCACGGTGCCTTTGCCGGATTCTCAGCTTGCCCTGGATTCGATAATTCACGCAAAGGCGCATCTACAAAATACGAATAAAATAGAAGCCCTACCGTAACAAAAATAGCAGCTAAAAATTCCTTAGCAACCAAGGTGGGCCATGTAAATACCTTATCGTCTTTAAATTCAACAAACTCTCTCTTTTCCTGCCTAACTTCCATGGAACCACTCCTCAGAAATATCTTCTATTAATTATGACGAAATTATCCAAGACATTATAGAGGACCAGAGATCCCCCCATCTTTCCGAACTCTCCAGAAATGAACCATCATTAAGGCCGAAGCGATCAACGGTATTGCAATGCAGTGCCAGACATAGGCTCGCAATAAAGCTGGTGCTTCAATTGCAGTTCCACCTAATAAAGCAAACCTGATATCGTTGTCTGCCCGCATTCCTAAAATATACGAAAATGGCCCTTCGTGGCCCAAAAATGGCGTAGCCCTCGCCATATTAGTACCAACGGTAATAGCCCAATACCCCAGCTGATCCCAAGGTAACAAATATCCGGTAAAACTTAACAAAAATGTGAGGACTAACAAAATTACTCCAACCACCCAATTAAACTGCCTTGGCGGTTTATATGAACCCGTCAAAAACACACGGAACATATGTATACTCACCGTAATGACCATCGCATGAGCTCCCCATCGGTGAGAATTTCTCAAAAACCTTCCAAACGGCACCACATACATCAAATCTACAATATCTGCATATGCCCTGTTCACATCGGGAACATAATAAAACATTAACAGGATTCCCGTTATCGTCTCAAACAGAAAAACAAAAAACGTAATCCCTCCCATACACCAGGTAAAACGGATCTTCGTACCATGCTCACGAACCTTTGCAGGGTGCAAATGCAACCATACGTTACTTATAATTTGAAGAGCTCTGTTCCTCGGAGTATCTGTGTAACCATGGCGAAATACAGACTTCCAAATCTCATTGTCTGTAATTTTCCTTAAAAATTCAGGAATTACTTTCATTTGAACGTTCCTTTCTCCACTTTCTTTTTTATACTTTTCCCTCCCCACATATTTAAAACTATCCTCCTATTCCTCCATTTCTAGCGTCTTATTCAACTCTTCATTAGGCTTCCAAAGCACACGCTTTAAGGTTATCACGCCCACGGGGCAATCCTTACAATTTCCGCATCGAATACAAACATCGGTATATTTTATTACCATACCATCACGGCTTACAAAGGGACGATACTCTTTGCCTTCATTACTTACATCTACTTGTTTTAGTGCACCTACAGGGCAAACCATACTGCACCGGCCACAGAGTATACACTCATTCGTCTCCACATTAATACTCAGATCACATTTCAAACACCGCAATGCTTCCATCTTTGCCTGAGATTCAATAAGACCAAGTTCTACTAAATCAAACGTACCCTCCCTCTCTATCGCGGGCAATGTTTCCATTTGCTGACGAGGGACGGCATCGTAATTTTCTTCACGCTCATTAAACTCGTTATCTAAAAGCGTAACCCAAACCTTTTCCTTAGGCGATTGGACATCGTCACCACGAATATATTTATCAATAGTTTTTGCTGCGGTATGTCCTTGAGCAATACATTCGATAATTGTACTTGGGCCAAGCGTCACATCACCACCGGCAAAAATTCCCTGCTTATTCGTAAAGAGGTTATCATCTACGGAAATTGTTCCCCACTTGGTAATATTTAACCCATGCCTCTCTCCAAGGAATTTCAGGTCAGCTTCCTGACTGATGGCAGAGATAATACAGTCCGTTTCTATGGTAAATTCAGAATGAGGCACAGGCTCAGGCCTCCTTCTTCCGCTACTGTCTGGCTTTCCAAGTCGCATCTTGACGCACTCCAAAGCCTTTACTTTGCCATTTTCCGTGATGATCCTGACCGGCGCCGACAAGAACTGGAACTGGACTCCCTCATGCTCAGCTTCCTCTATTTCCCAAGGCAACGCAGGCATCTCTTCCCGAGTTCTTCTGTATACAATGAACGCCTCCTGGCACAAACGTTTTGCTGTTCTAACGGCATCAATTGCGGAATTTCCACCGCCAATTACTGCAACCTTTTTCCCAGGACTTCGTGTATCACCGGCATTGACATTTTTCAAGAACTCCAGGCAATCCATAACACCCTGAGTACCTTCTTCGCCAGGAATTTCAAGTCTTTTGCCTTTCTGTGCACCAACAGCAACAAACACCGCCTTGTATCCTTCTTTGAATAAATCCTGAATTGTTTTTCCGGGGCTTCCGATTGGGGTGTTCGTCTTTATCTCAACACCACGCGCCACGATATGGCCCACATCAAACATGATCTGTTCACGCGGCAACCTGTAAGACGGAATAGCCCACATCATCATACCACCGACATGAGATTCCTTTTCAAAGACGGTTACTTGATAACCCATGCCTGCAAGGTCATTTGCCGCTGTTAATCCTGCTGGACCTGCACCGATTACAGCAACCTTTTCTTCTCTTTGAGTTACATTGGGAGGCGAAATATTAATCTTGTTTTTATAAACATGGTCTGTAACAAACCGTTTCAATGCGTCAATTGCTACAGGTCTGTCAAAATCACCACGTTTGCATTTTGATTCACAGGGGTGCGGACATACATATCCACAAACAGCGGGAAATGGATTGGTCTCTCTCATCAACTTGTAAGATTCTATGTATTTACCCTGGCTAATCAAACGAATATAACCAGGTACATCCATATGGGCAGGACATCGATGCTGGCAGCGAATATTTTGTTGTAACCAATCCAAATCCAGAAGTACTCTCATTCCTTTTTTTGGTATAGTTGCGTGATTCATAAAACACACTGACTTTCTAAAAAATATTCTTTATTATATTATACACATTATCTATACAACTAACTCCGTTTCGAGAGGGACAACTTTGCTGGTGTCTACAACTAATTTACCACTGTCATCCAGGACAACTTCAAAGTGATTTAAAGGTCTTGGGGCTGGGCCAGCAAAGTTAACACCATTTCGATAGTATTTACTCCCATGACATGGACATTCAAAGATATTCTTTTCCTTGGAAAATTCTACCGCACAACCCAAATGCTGGCATACCACCGAAAGGGCTTTAAAACTATTACCATCGCGCACAATAAATATCTTTCTTGACTTTAGCGTTGTCACTGAATTTTCCAAATAGGCTTTTGGCTCCCCGATGGCAAACCGCGGAGAAGGCTCAAAAAGCACCTTTGGATAAAAAAACCCTTTATATCCTAAAATCTGGGATAAGTATGCCCCGATTGTGACAAAAAATAACCCCCAACCAGCTAAAGTTAAAAAACTTCTGCGAGAAAAACTAAACCAAATACCACCCTCACCCTCTGACGTGTAGCCTTTGTTTTTTTCTTTTGATCCCATAACAACCTCCTAACTCGAAAAACCTCTCTTTTTCTTTTTTTTTAATATATTTATCTATACTTTTCTATGTTAATAATCAAAAAAATTATTCGCACTTTGCCAAAGGCGAATATTATATTTAACGATGTAAAAAGTCAAGCATAATTTATGAAATAACACCCTCTCTTTACTTTCTTATGCTTTTCTAATCAGCAAACGATAGGCGTTTTCTATATTTTCTACTTTTATGATTTTGTGACCTTCCTCTTTGATACTCCGCGGCACACTTCTTAGGGGTTCACCATCGTCTAAAATCACCTCCAACACCTGGCCTGCATCCATCATTTCCAGCTTTAACTTTGTTTTCACAAAATTAATAGGGCAAAGTACACCTCTTAAATCAATTTTATCGTCGGGAATAATCTTTTCTTCATTTACCATTTTTAAACCCAAAAACACCTTACGAGAATTTGTTAAGCATACAAAGTTACGAAATTAATGGCTTCACCGGTCTTATTCATTGCGCTGAGACAAAACTACAACCGTTTTTTAACACAAATGTATCTTTTCTTCTTCAAACTTTTTCTTTTCTTCATCAAAAACCCAGGATCTAATCTCAACCTTCGTACCGTTTTTAATAGCAGCAATCATATAAGAATATCCGCTCCATGCATGATCCGTATCGAATACTGACGGAATGGCAGGATGATCAGGATGAGAATGGTATATACCAATAATTTGGAGACCCTTCTTTGCTGCCTCCCTATCGATCTCGATAAACACCTTGCCTTCTATCTCATATCTGTCATGCGTTCTCTCGGTATTCATATTTGGTACAGGACAGACTTCAACCACCTTTTTTTCAGATGTATTCGTACCAAGCAACAACCCACAACATTCCACGGGATAATTTTTTTTTGCTTGATCCTCTAATTCACGAAGCCTGTCACTATCAATACACAGCACGACCATTATCTCCCTATGTATCTTAATCTACCCTTTGTTTACACACCCGCCCAAAAACTTGTACTTAAATAACGATCACCCCTATCGGGAAAAACCGTAACAACCACACCGCACTCAATTTCACTCGCCACCTTCAAAGAAGCTACCAGTGCAGCGCCTGAAGAATATCCCACAAAAAATCCTTCTTCGGCTGCAAGCTTCTTAACAGCCTCATAGGCGTCTTCCGTCTCCACAGTTATCTTTCTATCGGGAAAATGGTCATCATAAATACCAGGAACAATTGAAGTAGCCATATGTTTCATACCTTCCAATCCGTGCATAGGGGTGGCAGGCTCAACCGATGTCACCTGAATATCAGCATTGTATTCCTTCAAACGTCTGCCTGTACCCATAAGGGTACCACTTGTACCCAGGCATGCAACAAAATGAGTCACGGCACCCGCCGTTTGATTCCATATCTCCACGCCTGTAGTTTCAAAATGCGCCTTCCAATTCTCGGGATTATTATACTGGTCTGCATAAAAATATCTTGATGATTCTGCATTCACCATCCTCTTCGCCTCCAACATTGCACCATCAGAACCCAGTAATGGATCCGTAAATACCATGTTTGCCCCAAAGGCACGCACAATCCGCTTCCTTTCCTCGCTGACGTTTAAAGGCATTACCAAAGTTACCTTGTAACCTTTCGAGGCGCCAATGAGGGCATAAGCAATACCGGTATTCCCAGAAGTTGAATCTATAATAATTTTGCCGCGGTTTAATCTCCCTGTTCTTTCTGCCTCTTCTATAATCCGTAACGCAGGACGGTCTTTTACTGATCCGCCCGGATTGAACCACTCTGCCTTAGCATAGATATCTACATTCTTATTTTGTGATCCTTTTGCAATTTTGTCGATTTTTAATAAGGGGGTATTTCCTATTTTATCCAAAATCGAAGTATGAGAAATCTTCTTTGGCGTGTATTTCGTATTCCTTTTCCTTGTCACAATATGCGTCACAATGCGACCTTATCTTCCATCATATAAACAATTGTGTTTCAGCACCATCTGCCATTTCTAAAAGAGTTGTTAACCCAAGGATATCGTCAACCCTTGTTCTCACAACTGATTCTTCCAACTCCATCAGCTTCACAGCACCTGTACAGGCGTAAACTTTTAAATTCCCCATAGTCCTTACATCATGAAGTAGTTCTTTGAGTGAGATTGGATTAATCTTCTGCATCCGTTTTGATAGTTTTTCGCCCTCGTCACCATACTCACTCGATAGTTTCGTAACATCATACTCTTCGTTCACAAATCTCTTCAGTGCCCAAAAAAAGAGAAAAATATATGTCTCTCTTCCCATTGATGCTGCTGTAATGGCCAACGTAATGATCTGATATAGTTTATCATAGGTACCGCTATGGGCGAATATAACGAATTTTTTTTTATCTTTCATGAGAAACCCATATCAGGCTTTTAAAAATGCACCCACAACTTCTTTTTTAAATTTCTCCAAACCAACACGGTCTATACATGAACCGATTCTTTCCTTAGGCTTACCGTTCTCCTTATACCACTTTACGGTTGCTGCAACAAAGTCGTCTACTTTATTGTCAGGCAAAAAATTCAACACCTCATTTGCCTCGCGGGGATGCCTTCCATGTTTTCCACCCGTGCGTACCAACCAGCCTTTTTTCTTATCTTTCCAGGCATCCGTTGGACATGCCCGAATACAGTCACCACAATAAACACATTTAGATTCGTCAAATATGGGTCTACCCTCTTTATCAGGAACAATTGCACCCTCCTGACATGCCTTAGCACACAAGGTACATCCGTTACATAAATCTTTACCCCATACCGGATAAACCACGCCTTGAAAGCCCAAGTCCATTTCCCTTGTCCTTGTACAATCAATAGGACAGCCAGAAAATCCCATTTTAAATTTATGAGGACACGGAATGCCAAAAAACTTTTCGTCAACCTCCAGCGCCTTGGATTGTGTGTCCATGATTCCATTGGGATTATACTCACAGCCCCCACATGCCGTCGGCACCCGAACTCTCGGACCACAAGAGGCAATCTTTTGCCCCACCGCTGCCAACTCTTTTACTACGGTATCAAAATCATCAATATGAACACCGATTATCTCCACCGACTGCCTGAAACTTAAATGACAATATCCCATCCGGCTATATTTTTTTGCAACCTCTGCAATTTTCATCATCTTGTCGGGAGTGATCCGCCCACCAGGAACCTTTAATCTTACAGTAAAAAGGTCTTTCTGATTCTGCTTTATAAAACCCCCGGATTTCAATTCATTAAAGTCAATTCTTTGTGTCGCAGTCTTCTCAGCCATGTAAACTCCTGTTTTGATGTACTTAACCACAATAATAAACGCATGGACAAAACACTCACTACACGTCCAACATCCACATATCAAATCTTAACAATTCAAAAAATATCTTGCAAGAAAAAAGAAGTCTATAGACTTTGTCGACTTATTTGCCTCTGGGTATTTTTTCAGAGACGAGCTCCAATATCTTCTTTTTCGCCTCCATTACACCTTTTTCCTTAACAATCTCAAGCATATCAAGCCCTGCAATACGCTGTAAGATATCACGCCTTATCGATTCATCCTTTATTTCAGAAAGCATCTTTCGCCGCATCTCTGATAAGAGTTTCGTAAACTCGTCATACTCTTCTCCAAACTGTCTTTCCAGGTATTCTCTTATATTACGAGCCAAAGCCGGGCTTGCCCCACCCGTTGAGATACTGATGCAAAGATCGCCTCGCATAACGGATGCTGGCACAATGAAGGAACAAAATTCCGGCTTATCCACAACATTTACTAAAATTCCGCTCTCCATGGCATCATAATAAACCTTTCTATTCACCTCTCCGTCATCCGTAGAGGCAACAACAAGCGCAGCTCCTTTCAGATGCCCCGTAGCGTATTTCTGTTGAATCCGTTCAACCCCTGCCTCTTTTTCCAATTCCGGACAAAAGTCAGGAGACACTACCACCACTTTTGCACCCGCCTCTTTCAGGCTGCACACCTTGCGCCACGCAACGTTGCCACCACCAACCACCACACATTTCTTATCCTGAATATTCAGGAATATAGGATAATATTTTGCCATCGTATCGGACTGCTACGTAAATTTTTCACCCTTAACTAAATCCTCATACGTTTCCCGTTTTCTGATAATACGATATTGATCTCCATCCACCAGCACTTCACAGGGGCGTGGACGGGAATTGTACTGGGAACTCATCGAAAAACCATATGCACCGGCGCTGAATATTGCCAGCAAATCCCCTTCCCCTACTTTGGGTAAAGCCCTTTTGGCAGCAAAGACATCGCTACTTTCACACACCGGACCCACAATATCCACCAACTCCATACCTTTTTTTATCGTTGCTTTATGAGGATCTTCCACCTTTGGCATTTTTATATTCGTATTTACCGGCCATATCCTGTGAAAGGCATCATAAAGGGCTGGACGTATTAAGTCATTCATAGCGGCATCGCAAATAATGAACTTTTTCCCATGCAGGGTCTCTTTCGTATAAGTCACCCCGGTAATCAAAATCCCGGAATTTCCCACAATAAATCGTCCCGGCTCCATAATAATATTACATTGCATCTCTTTCACGATTGGAAGAATTTTCGACGCGTAATCCTTTGGCCGTATTACGTCTTCTCCCGTATACGAGATACAATAGCCACCCCCTATGTTCATATACTCAATGTCAAGTCCGGTATCTCTGCATTTTTGAATCAGTTTTACGATCTTCCTGAGGGCGCGCACGTAAGGATCAACCGTATAAATAGGCGAACCTAAATGCACGTGTAATCCGCACAGATCGATGTTCGAATATTTTGCAGATTGCGTAATGAGCTCTTCGGCCTCAGTAAAATCAATGCCAAATTTGTTTTCTTTTTTCCCGGTAGTAGTCTTGGCGTGTGTCTTTGCATCGATGTCCGGATTGATTCGCAAGGCCACTTTTGCCACTTTACCCGCCTCTCCTGACAGCGAATTAATATGGTCGAGTTCCGCCGGAGACTCAACATTAAACATAAGGATGTTGTTCTTCAGGGCATATCTTATTTCTCTGTCTGTTTTCCCTACACCAGCAAAGACAATCCTTGATGGATCGCCACCGGCCTTGATTGCCCGAAACAACTCACCCCCGGAAACCACATCGAAACCCGATCCTGCCTCTGCCAATATCTTGCATATAGAGAGGTTTGAATTGGACTTGACAGAAAAACAGATCAGCGTATCGACGTCACCGAAAGCTGTCTTTAGTTCATGATAGCGCGCCAAAATCGCATTCTTGCTATAGATATAGGCAGGAGTTCCTACCTCTGAGATAATATCTTCTATCTTTATATTTTCGCAGAAAAGCGTCTTGTCTCTGTATTCAAAAGCATCCATAAATTATTTACCCTTTAATCAGTTTCTTTTCCCAATACGCAATACGTTTTTTAACAAAACCTGGCGCTGTAGAACTATAACTTTTATAATTCTTAATACAGTTTTCCACTCCAAGCACCTTATAAACATCCTTTTCTATAACGGAAGAAAAAGCCTTAAAACCCTCTAATTGCAAATCCACCAACTTGCACTGCACCCTGATACACTCCCTCACGATCTTCCCCACAATCTCGTGTGCCATACGGAACGGCACGCCCTTTTTAACCAGATACTCCGCTAACGCAGTCGCATCGATAAACCCCTTCTCACAGGCAGACATCATCTGCTCTCCATTAAAATTCGTATTTACCACAAGTTCTGCCAGAATGGATAACGAGGTCTGAACAGTATCCGATGCATCAAATATCGCAATCTTATCCTCCTGCATGTCACGATTGTAACTTAACGGCAATCCCTTGAGCAATGTGAGCAAGGATGTTAAATGGCCAAACACACGCCCGCATTTGCCCCGAATCAACTCAAGTACATCGGGATTCTTTTTTTGGGGCATGATGCTGGAACCCGTGCAATAGGCATCACTGATCTCGATAAACTTCACTTCGTCATTGCACCAAATAATCCATTCCTCACAGAGACGGGATAGATGCATGGCAACCATGGAGAGACAAAACGCATACTCAACACAAAAGTCTCTATCACTCACGGCATCCATACTATTTTCACAAACCCCATCAAAACTCAGCAATTTTGCCGTCATCACAGGATCGGTTGTAAGTGTCGTACCTGCAAGGGCACATGCACCCAGGGGTGATCTATTGAGTCGAACGCAACAATCCTGGAGTCGCGCCTTGTCCCGTTCCAGCATCTCGACATACGCCAGCAAATAATGGGATAACAAGACCGGTTGGGCGTGTTGAAGGTGGGTAAAGCCCGGCATGATGAGTCCAAAAAACGTTTTCCCCTTTTTTGCCAACTCTCTTTGTAACGATGTCAGGAGACGTATCATTTTATGCGCATGATCGCGTGTCCAGAGCCGCAGATCAAGCGCAACCTGATCGTTCCGGCTGCGGGCGGTATGGAGCTTCTTGCCGGCCTCTCCAATCCGCTCAATCAATGCCGACTCGATATTCATATGAACGTCTTCAAGAGACTTTTTAAACTCGAACTTTTCGGCAAGAATTTCCGCCAGAATTTCCTTGAGACCCGTAACTATCGCATCCTTTTCTTTCTCAGTAATAAGCTTGCACTTAGCAAGCATGGTTGCATGGGCTATGCTCCCCTCAATATCATATTGATAGAGTCGCCAATCGAAGGAGACAGATTCAGTAAAGGACTCCACCGAGGCCGCTGTCTGCTTTGTAAACCGTCCTCCCCATAGCTTTTTCTGTTTCATATTTTCAAGCTTTCTATTTTAATCAGAACACGGATTTTTGCAGATATCTATAAGTAATAAAGAGGTATCGATGCCACTAAGACACAAACAAAATAGTATTTTTGTGTCTTAGTAACTTTGTGGCAGACGAATCCTGTCAAAAAAATAAGTTCAGTAATATAGCCAAATATATAAGGTGAGTCAACATAATTCAACAAGCTACAGCAAGCGTCAAACAAATCCCGATGGAAGTAAAAACAAAAAAAGATACGATTGCAATTGAGGCATGTTTAATGATGAGTGTAACGTGGAATTCGTGATTACTTCTCATTTAATTATTTTTCGTTGGACAACCTTTAAGCCATGATGTTTCTTTCCGATGTCGAGTTCTTGTCTTACCTGTAATTACCCCATCTTTTGCATCAAAGCAAGAAATTCTTTTTCACATACTCGATAGCATAATCAAATAGTGGTCTGGCAGTCTTTGCAAAATTTTGCATTTGTTCCCAGCGAATATCTAAATATTCATGAGTAATAATATTTCTTAATCTCGCAAATTCTCCTAATTTTTCTGCAACGTTTTTATCAAAATATTTCAAAGACATAAAAGATCTTAGGATTTCTCTATAAGTGCCCGGCAAAGGTTTCTTTTCAGAAGCAAGGAGAATTCTTGCAATATCAATCGTTGCATTCACTATATTCTCTACCCAGTGTTCCAGGCTTCTCCTTTTCAATCTATCATTCTGGTACTCATCCCAATCAAATTTCAGATAAACATTCCAATCATCAATCTCGTTAGTCAAAAATTTTACTATTTCAATTAATCTTGTTTTATCAAAATCACTTAATGAAGTTGAACGTTGTTCGATTTGCCAGTAATCTTCTATAAATTCTTTAAAATCCATCGCAGCGGAACTGATACATAATAAAAATCTTACATACAGCATACCGTCCTTAATCACAAGGGGTATACCCGTACGCAAGGCATCAAAGGCAATAAGACTCGGAGCCTTGTTTAAAACCAGGATATCGACATTTTCTCCCAGTATTTTTTCGGTTTCTGCCCAGATTTCAGTTACCCCCGGATACTCTCCTCTCTCTTCCCATTCCAGCCTTCTTTCCTCTGGTTTAAAATATACTGCAATATCGACATCAGAATCAAAAAGAGCTTGTCCTTTAACCTGGGAGCCAAAAAGAAAAGCCATTGATACCTTTGGGTTTTCTAAAAAATACTTTTTAAGTAATCTTAATTTGCTTTTTGATATTTTTTCCATTTTCTTTTCCATTATTTTAAACAATGGTTCGAGGATTGACATGCTTTTGGCAAATCGATTTTCAAGAGGTTCCTGTGTCTTTCGATCTGATGAGTCTATGGGTATTTTGTTTCTATTCCTCTTGTGAACTTCGAGGAGTTGATCAAAGTCGTGTTCGTGACAATCCTTTTCTATAACAATCTTGTAAATTCATCAACGGATAAATGCGCCTGTTTACCTAAGGATAGATAACGGTATGAAATGTTTTGTTAATTTCTTTTTCTGGCAAGTTTAAAGATGTATCTATTGTTAGTTCTTCATTGTACTCAGTAAGCTATATTGACCATCCTTAAAACAATATGTTCCGATAACACGTGGAGTTTCTGGATTTTTGAAGGACACGGCAAATTTAAAACGTGGATAACCAACGGTTGCAGGTGTGGGTTCGGCCTCTATATAGCTTAAATGCGCCTTGTGCTCAAAACTCAGGATATTCCACTGAATTCCTTTATTGTCGGGAAACTCACGTTCTGCCAACCGAACTATATTGTCCTTTAGAAATGCCTCTCTTTTCGCATGTTCACCAACCTCACTGGCCACGGTTGTTTCTTGCTTTTGTGGCGGGATGCCCGTCTTTGCCTCGCTTGTCTGTGTCATTTCGTCCATTGCTCCCCCAAACATGGATATCATTGTTTGGTCGGCATCGACTTTCCATTGTCCATCTTCTTTTACGACAATGGTCTGCATCTTGGCTTCGGATCCTGTTGTCCCATGATATGTATGCATAACAGTTTCAATGATGGTTTTGTTGTCTTCCGTTTTAACTTCGCCAAAGGTTATTTTACCGTTGGTAAGAGCATCGGTATCTTTTATCTGTAATTTGGCCATGCTTTCTTTTGTGGCATATGATCTTACCGCTTGAATATCGCTTGCATTCAAAGCATTCCAGAATCCCTGTGCGACAGCCAGCAGACTTTCGGTATTTTCTGTTTTTTGAACATCGGATTCCGGTTTATAAGAGGATTTATCGCTATCGGTAGCAGGTATTTGATGATTAACATGTTTTTTTTCCGCAGGTGGTTGGACAATATCCGGAGTTTTTGCCGGTGTATTAAGGCTTGTGATCCGTTCATTCAAGTCCCTTACGTTCACTTCTAATTCTTCAATCTTTTGTTGGGTGGCTTTATTGGATGTCTTTGTCTCCTCCGTTTCGTTATGGAGTACATTTGTATCCTGTATAATAAGATTAATCTTACTGGATAAATCGTCAATCCGCTTTTCCAACAATCTGCTATCAACGCTAATCTCCTTTTTCGTCCGCTTATCAAAAGAGTTAGAACAACCGAAAAGAAACATCAATAGAAAACAAAGGTACATTAACAGGTATGTGTTTCTGTTAAACATAAATTACCCCCATACTGATATGATTTGTGTAGTA
>JAUPKS010000086.1 GCA_030837315.1 Planctomycetota bacterium | reverse complement strand
TGCTCTGGAAAAGTGTTGCGTTCAACCGGACGCTTGCGCGTGAAGCTGGCCACCGTCGTGGTCTTCGCAACGGCTGCTTCAGCGGCGATCTCATCTTCCGTTGCGGCGGCCACCCGTATCATCACGGTGCAAAGTGGCAATCAGCCTCCAAATAGCGTAATTAACACGCCCAGTGGAAATGTGACGATACCACAAGGGGGCTCAGTCAACCTTACAGGCACTGGGACAGATCCTGATAATAATACCCCCTTAACCTACCGGTGGAACTTTGGAAATGCGGGAATTGCAGATTCTATGGCACAGAATCCTGGTGCAGTGACGTTTAATACTGCGGGTACCTTTGCGATTACCTTTACGGTTACTGATGCCTTAGGGCTTTCTGATTATACTCCTGTGACTCGTATTATTACCGTTTTGAGCAATTCTCCCGTTATTTCTCGAACTAACTGGAGTTTGCGCTATGTGGATAGTGAGGAGCTTGTTGGAGAAAATGGGGCGGCAGTAAATGCCTTTGATGGGAATACCAGTACGATATGGCATACAAAATATTCTAACGTTAATCCAGATCCACCCCCACCGCATGAGATACAGATAAATCTTGGAGCGGTTTATGATATGAGCGGTTTTAGGTATCTGCCGCGCCAGGATGGAAGATCAAATGGGAGGATTGCTCGATATGAGTTTTATGTAAGCACTGACGGAACGAATTGGGATACCCCTGTGGTAGCAGGTATTTTAGCAAATGGTTCCATGGAAAAAGAGGTTTTGTTTACACCGACGACAGGGCAATTTGTGCGCCTGAAGGCACTGACAGAGGTTGACGGATTCCCATGGACAGCGGTGGCAGAGATAAATGTACTGGGTAATTTATCATCTGGCAACCGGCCGCCTAATGGTACGATTGATACCCCTTCCTGGCATATGACTATAAACGCGGGAACACCGGTTAACTTTTCAGGTAACGGGACAGACCCTGACAATAATACCCCTTTGACCTACCGGTGGAACTTTGGAAATGCAGGGATTGCTGATTCTACGGCACAGAATCCTGGTGCAGTGACGTTTAATACTGCGGGCACCTTCACGATTACCTTTACGGTCACTGATGCCCTGGGTCGTTCTGATCCAACCCCTGCAATCCGCGTTATAACAGTGAATGGGGGAGGGGGGGGGAGTGTTATTCCTCATACCTATTGGAGTCTGTGGTATGTAGACAGCGAGGAGATTGTTGGAGAAAATGGAGCGGCAATCAATGCCTTTGATGGGAATGTAAATACGATATGGCATACGAAATGGTTTGGTGGCAGTCCACTCCCTCCGCATGAGATACAGATAGATCTTGGAGCGGTTTATAATATCAGTGGTATGAGGTATCTACCACGTCAGGATGGCGATGTGAATGGAAGGATTGGCCAATATGCATTTTATGTAAGCATGGATGGAATTAATTGGGACAATCCAGTGGCAGGAGGAACTTTTGCCAATGATGCAATAGAAAAAGAAATCTTATTCAATCCAAAAACAGGCCGATTTATACGCCTATGGGCACAAACGGAAGTCAATGGCAATCCATGGACCTCGATGGCGGAGATAAACGTATTGCACGAGTGTCAGGAACCCCCTTCTGTTCAGATTCTCCAACCTCAGGATTATCATTTGCAAAAATTAAACGCCCTTTATGTATTTACCCAAACATGCTTAGATACTAATTTACACGTTGGCTGGGGAGTGAAATTTACCATAGATGGCGGCCCAGGGAACGGGGGGGGAGAGTATACAGACTATATTTCGCCCTTCGAGGTTACATTTTCAAATTTAAGTATGTCTGAGCACGTAGTTGATGCTTTTATCGTAGACACCTTGGGGAATGTTGTTTCCGGTAATATGACTCATGACCGGGCAGTTCAAATTGGCATCGGAGATTATTATGTTGCGGTAGGTGACAGTATTACATTCGGAATAGGAGACAATAATTTTTCGGACGATAACTCACTGGACGGAAGGAACACGGGAGGGGGATACACGCCAATATTAAATGACCTTCTCGCACAGGCAAAGGGTTATCCGCATACCATTGTCAACGAGGGGATTCCGGGAGATACATCCGCTGCTGGAGTATCATTAATTCCGTCGCTTCTTAACAAGCATCCCAATGCCCAACGCTATCTTGTTCAATATGGGACCAACGATGCAGGCGGATTGCTACCTGTACCAAGTGGAAAAGGCCTGAACCCCGGCAATAGTGGCTATACTGGTTCTTTTAAAGACAAAATGAAGCAAATCATAACATTAATCAATAATGCAGGAAAGGAGGTGTGTCTTGCAAAAGTGCCAATTACCCGCAACTCTACACAAATGAATATTCTCATTCAAGATTACAATATTGTTATAGATGAATTAAAAGGGGATTCAGCAAATCGTATAACAGTAATACCTCCTGACTTTTACACGTATTTTGCAACACATTCAGAAGAATTTGCTGATAATCTCCATCCTAACGGAATTGGATACCATTCTATGGCTAACCTTTGGTCTCAAGCATTAACTCAATAAGGAGGAAAGCGATGAAAAATATTTTTTTATTTATTTCTATGGTTGTATTTTTTATTTCATGCAACATATCACATGCCGAGGAAATAGCAGAAAATAATTTATTATACAGAAATATCAGGGATAATACCTGTATTCCTCTTTTCACAGCATTAAAAGATGGTGATGTTGAAGCAATAAAAGATTGTTTTTCAAGCAAAAAGTGCGAGAAACACAAAGATTTATTAGATCAAGGCGAAGATTATTCAAATTTTCTTAAAGATTTCTACCGGAATGCCGATTTTCTTGTAAAAAGAATCATAAGAGAAAAAGAGACAACATTCGTCGATATAATAATTTATTTTCCAAATGGAATTCAAAGTACCAGACGGTGGCTTCTCAAAGAAGAGAAAAGAAAAGAAGGTGACAAAATATGGAAAGTTGAAAATGAAATCATTGATCCTCTTTAGCTTCAGGCAGTTTTTCGGCTTGTTTTCCTGTACAAGAAAGACTATTATATGACAATATTGTTCTAATACATGATCAATTTCGTTCATGATTGTAAAAAGAAAATGACAAATTGGTAGTGATGTGGTCTTATATATTTATTGGCAATGATACTGACAAAATTTAAATCTCTATGGACATGCTTTTGGATGCGGTATGCAGGATTGAGTTATTCAGGAAGAATTGCCACACGCCTCGCTACATGGTTTACACCACCTTATAAATCGCGCTGTTACCTTGCTCATTTAAACCGGAAGGGATATATTGCACCCAGCGCAATGATAAATCACGATGGCCTACAACTCGGTGGCAAGGTTTTTATAGGCGATCGTGTTGTTATCTATCAGACAAATAATAGCGGCTCTGTTGAATTAGGTAAAGGAGTCGAACTTTATAGCGATATCATCATTGAGACAGGAGATGGTGGCAGCGTTAAGATTGGTGACAACACACACATTCAGCCCCGATGCCAGTTTTCGGCATTCATGGCACCAATTCAAATTGGTTGCCGCGTAGAAATTGCCCCAAACTGTGCATTTTATCCTTACAATCACGATCTTGTACCAGGAAAGCCCATTAGAGATCAGCCCTTGAAGACAAAGGGGGGCATTGTCGTTGGTGACGATGCATGGATGGGTTTTGGGGTAGTTGTATTAGATGGAGTGCGAATTGGCAAGGGCGCTGTGGTTGGAGCAGGTTCAGTGGTCACACGCGACATTCCAGACAATGCTATTGCTGTCGGCGTACCCGCTCGTGTTGTGAAGATGAGAGGTGATATGACGCCAAAAAATTGCTAAGGTTAGATGCAATTTTGGGATAGTGATTTTGAAAAGCAAAAATCAATCATAAGAAAAGGAAATTTATGAATATTTTAGGAATTTCGGCTTTTTACCACGATAGCGCAGCTTGTCTGGTTCAGGATGGCAAGATAATTTCAGCTGCCCAAGAAGAGCGTTTTACTCGTAAAAAACATGACCATTCGTTTCCGACGAACGCAATAAATTACTGTTTACAAGAGGGCGGACTAAGAGTTAAGGATTTGGATTTTATTGCCTTTTAT
This sequence comes from Planctomycetota bacterium, assembly GCA_030837315.1. GTDB lineage: Bacteria > Planctomycetota > Brocadiia > Brocadiales > Brocadiaceae > Brocadia. The sequence continues at coordinate 3,473 of JAUPKS010000086.1, read as the reverse complement.
GATAAACCTTTCCTCAAGTTTGAACGACTCTTAATGACTTATCTTACTTATGCACCTGTGGGGATTAAGTCGTTTATTAAGGCGATGCCACTATGGATAAAGCAAAAGATATGGATGAAGGAGTATATTAAAAAAGAACTGGATTACGAAGGAGAGATAATCTTTCCGGAACACCACGAATCGCACGCCGCTTCTGCATTCTTTCCGTCACCCTTTCAGGAAGCCGCTATTATTACCTTTGATGGTGTGGGCGAATGGGCAACGACGAGTTATGGCGTTGGAAAGAATAATAATATAAATATTTTGGCAGAAATCCACTTTCCTCATTCTTTAGGTCTACTCTATTCTGCCTTTACATATTATACAGGATTCAAGGTTAATTCTGGCGAATACAAGGTAATGGGTCTGGCGCCATATGGTGAACCGAAGTACAAGGATGTAATTCTTTCCGAATTGATGGACCTGAAAGAAGACGGTTCTTTTAAACTGGATATGAAATATTTCAATTATTGTGCCGGTTTAACCATGACCAATCGAAAGTTTGACAGGTTGTTCGGTGGCCCACCACGGAAACCAGAGTCTTTATTGACCCAACGGGAAATGGACTTGGCGCGATCCGTTCAGGAAGTAACAGAAGAAGTTATGTTACGTGTGGCACGGCACGTTCATAAGATAACAGGCCAGAGAAATCTCTGTCTGGCAGGCGGGGTTGCCTTGAATTGTGTTGGAAATGGAAAGATTCATAGGGAAGGACCTTTTGAGAACATCTGGATACAACCTTCATCTGGAGATGCAGGCGGATCACTTGGATCGGCCTTATTTGCATGGTATCAATATCAGGGAAATAACAGGAAAACAGACGGTATAAAGGATTCCATGCAGGGGTCTTACCTCGGACCATCATTCGGGAACGATTATATTGCTAGATATCTGGAAAAGAATAGCATATCATATAAACAGCTTAGCGATGAAGAAATTCCTGAACGCATCGCAGACTTGATTGCAGAACAAAAGGTAATTGGCTGGTTTGAGGGGAGGATGGAGTTTGGTCCGAGGGCGCTGGGTGCGCGATCTATTATCGGGGATGCACGATCACCGCAGATGCAGGAAATAATGAATTTAAAGACAAAATTCCGCGAGAGCTTTCGGCCCTTTGCACCTTCGGTATTAAGGGAAAGGGTTTCAGATTATTTTGAAATAGATAAAGAGAGCCCTTATATGTTGCTGGTAGCCCCGGTAAAAAAAGAAATCCGCAGGGAGATGTCTGATGAAGAACAAAGGCTCTTTGGAATTGATAAACTGAATGTTAGACGTTCCAGCATTCCTGCAGTTACCCATATAGATTATTCCGCCCGCATTCAGACAGTGGATAAGGATAACAATCCGCTTTACTATCGTATGATCAGGAAGTTTGACGAGAAATATGGCTGTCCTGTTATTATAAATACCTCGTTCAATGTGAGAGGAGAACCCATTGTGTGTACTCCTGAAGATGCCTATGTATGCTTTATGCGGACCAATATGGATTACCTGATCATGGGTAATTGTCTCATTGAAAAGAAAGAGCAGAAACCGCTGGATAAAGACATTGATTGGCTTAAAAAATATGAGTTGGATTAGGAGGAGCACATTATGATTCATGAAGAAATCAAAAATATCAAAGGCGGAAAAGGTGAACTGAGAAAATTTGGCATAACGATGGGTGTTGTTTTCTTGCTCTTGGGAGGGTTCTCTTGGTGGCGCGGGAAAGAGTATTATTTTTATTTTCTCTGTCTTTCTGGGGCATTTATATTTCTTGCATTGATTATCCCCTCTGTTCTGAAACCAATCAATAAGATGTGGATGACGTTGGCTATTCTTATGAGTTGGGTTATGACACGAGTAATTTTGAGTGTTTTATTTTATCTCGGGATTACACCGATGAGCATCTTGGCAAGGTTATTTGGTAAAGACTTTTTAGCAATAAAATTTGATAGAAAAGATGTAACTAGTTATTGGATTCCAAAAGAAAAACAGGTATTTGAAAAAGCTGACTATGAAAAACAATTTTAAGATAAATAGCCGTGAAATTATATTTTCGGCAGTAACCTTCATATTATTTCTCCTTCTCTTGGAAGGAGGAATGAGGATTTTTCATTTTATTAAGTACAAAATAAAATATAACCGCGAGATGAACTTTTCGACCTATCTTGGATGGGAAACGGCTCAAAATGATTCATCGGATCATGATGTTAAAGGGTATGGCAAAATAGTATATACCACAAAGAAATTTGGTTTCCGCGTTTTCGGTGATATTAATAGCAATAAAACTAAAATATTTGTAATTGGGGATTCGTTTACAGCAGGCCATACCGTTTCAGATGGAAAAACATATTATGATTATTTAAGAGAAAACAATAATAATGTCGAAATATTTGCTTATGGCGGTGGTGGATATGGTTCATTACAAGAATACATGATCCTCGATAAATATTTCGATTTAATAAAACCGCATATCATTTTATGGCAGTTTTGTCTAAACGATATCATTAACAATGACTATGATCTCGAATCCACCAGTTTTAAAAATAACAACCATATGACAAGGCCATATTATAGGAAAGGCAAAATAGAATGGTTATATCCAGAACAACGTATTGGATGGTTTTCCTATGTGGTTAAATCTTCACATTTATTACGGTTTTTGCATATTAGAATAAATATTTTTAAAGCAGAAAAATATGGCTCAATAGAAGACGAGTTATCCATAAACCATCCTCTGTTTATAAAAGCTGCAAAAATAACTTCTGATATAATGGGTTTGGTAAGGAAAAGAGCCGGTGATACGCCGATTGTTGCTTTTTCTGTAAATAAACCGACGTGGGAAGGAAACACGTTTCGGGAAATATCCGAAAAATACGGAATACATTTTGTACCTAATATTTTTGAGGCGGTAGAAGAGGCCAAGCGATTTGGTATGATTGTTGATGGTTTGCCGTTCGATGGACATTGGAATGATAATGGTCATTCAATTGCTGGGAAAGTAATATTGGATTATTTAATTAAACATAATTTATTAAAACCAATTTTTTGAATAGTGGAGGTTGTCATAATGAGTAAAATTTCCATAATGGCAGAATTCTGGGAGTTTTTGAGAGTCCGCAAAAAATGGTGGTTGGCGCCAATTGTTTTTTTCTTGATTCTCCTGGGTGCCCTGATTATCTTTACACAAGGCTCTGCGTTGGCACCTTTTATCTATGCATTGTTTTAAATACGGCTGAAATAATCAACTCTAACAATGAAAATTCCATCTATCTAGTTTAATTCGTGAGTAAGCAGATAGTTTTTTTATTTAATGATTATTGAGTTATCTCAGTAAATCATGCTCCCTTGGAATTGACACAGTTAGTAACTAATCCGTTAAAAAGTTGGAGTTATCTCTTCTCCTGTTAAAATAACAGCAGAATTTATCGAGGTGTGCTCGTAAATGTTTT
>JAUPKS010000085.1 GCA_030837315.1 Planctomycetota bacterium | reverse complement strand
ACTATGCCTGACGGAAAACCTCCATTTGTGTACGATCCTATGACTCCTCCTAGAACTGAGCCTTTTTTTAGAGCTATATCAGGATCTACGATGTAAGTCTTTCTAGTATAGAGATAATTGGCTATTAACCACACTGACTTGTTGTTCCACAACGTTGTGGCCATGGCCGTCATTCTAAGGTAACCAAATGGGAGGGTAAGGCTTATTATTGCTTTTTTTGACGCCAAAGAAGATTTTAAATCTATTCCTAAAACCAAGCGGGTGTTGGCGTCAGCGATCAATAATGTTTCTCCATCAACGGGCAGCTCTCCACACGCAGGTTGAATATAGGCCGGCGCTTCGAAACTTTGCCCGCTGATAGATCCATCGGCGTCAATTACTCTTATTTCCTTTGCGCCGTCTTCACTTTCCAAGAGAACGAGCCATTTATCCTTCCATGCTCCAAAAGCCAGGATCCTCGCTTTTTCATCAGGCGAAACAAGAGCACGTCCTTCTTCCCACTTAATCTTAAGATTTGGTCCTTCCAGAATGGCTTTTAATGGAACCCAGTTCCCATAAATAAGAATCCCTAAGAATATGGACAACGGAATTGCGATATTTAAAAAATAATTCAATCGACCTGAGTAAATATCTCCGATTGCGAATCGTTCCGGCGAATCAAATTTCTTTCTTATTGCCGCCTTCAGACGCACGTAACCAATCAATACCTCGATAACCATCACACAGGAAAAAAAAGTCATTAAAAAAGTAAAATAATTGATTCCTGTAAAAGCCCATAATCCATAAACAATATACAAGAAATATTTACTTGTAATGGTGATTCTTGATCCAATTCCCATGACGTTTATAATTACGCCAAAAACTACCACCATAAGATATAGGCTAATATAGGCCGCTCCTATCAAAGGCTCCACCAAGTGGTGGAATATGGCCAGCAAAGAAACCACGACCATACCAAACTGATCACAAACCAAATCAGTAAATGCTCCTGATTGGGAAGCCTTACCCGCATTTCGAGCGTAAGCTCCATCGAGCCCGTCAAAGACTACATGTCCCAATAAAAATACTGAAGCCAATATCGGTTTCCTGACAAAATAAAGAACTACCCCGGTCAGCAATGCCAGTCCAATATAAGAAATTGTGTCAGGAACAAGACCTATTCTTTCTAAAGGAGGAAATAAAGCAGAAGTTAATCTGGTCCTTTTTTCGGCAAGCCACATTTGGATCGTGCGTTCTTGACCGAAATAATTAAAGAAATCTGATGGGGGTTTAGTTTTAAAACCGACTTCCGCTTTTTCAGATTCATTGGATATGTTGATTTTTTGCGACTGGTTCAAAATTAGAAATTTCTTTTTATGGTTTCTCCGGTTGATTTTATGTCATCCATCGATCCTGAGATTGGATCCCATTGGCTTATTGTCAAACCGTCCCCAAATTTCCTCGGGACAATATGAATGTGCACATGCGGGACAACCTGATTTGCGGCTTTGCCATTGAGCTGCATTATATTTATGCCGTCAGGCTTGAGTGTTGTTTGTATGGCCTTGGCGCCTAGTGAAACTATTTTGCTCAACCATCCGTAAGTTTCTGGTTCCATCTCCAGAATGGATTCATAATGATTTCTCGGTATCACTAACATGTGGCCTTGATTTAATGGAGCTACATCCATGAAAACCAACGCTATTTCATCTTCATACACCTTTACGCAAGGAATTTCACCTTTCACTATCTTACAAAAGACGCAATCGGATTTGTGTTCCATTGTAGGTTCCTTTCTAAATTCAGATTTGGTTTTCACATAGTCTCAATCTTTGAGATGATCAAATAGTACCGAACTTAAATACCTTTCACCGGCGCTAGGCAAGATAACTACTATGTTTTTCCCCAAAAATTCCGTTCGATGCGCTAGCTTGATTGCAGCGCATACGGCGGCTCCAGATGATATACCGCTTAACAAACCTTCTTGACTGGCAAGCAATCGAGCGTAATTAATAGCTTCTTCGCTAGAAACCTGAACAACATCGTCAACCAGAGACAGATCAAGAACATTTGGCACAAATCCAGCTCCTATTCCCTGAATCTTGTGAGGGGCAGGCACGAGTTCTTTTCCCTGCATGGTTTGAGTTATAACTGGACTTTCGGAAGGTTCCACAGCGACAGAGAAAAGTTTTCTGTTTCCGAAATTTTTTATAAACCGTGATACCCCAGTAATTGTTCCCCCAGTACCTACTCCACTGACTAACGCATCTATTTTCCCTGATGTTTGCTCCCATATTTCAGGACCAGTTGTTTCTTCGTGGGCCCTAGGATTCGCTGGATTTTCGAATTGCTGAGGCATAAAGTACTTGCTACGATCGCTTTGGGCAATTTCTTCCGCCTTCTCCACGGCTCCTTTCATCCCCTTGCTTCCTTCGGTCAATTCGATACGAGCTCCAAACATTCTAAGCACTTTCCGCCTTTCAATGCTCATTGTCTCCGGCATCGTCAAAGTAAGAGGGTACCCTTTGATAGCACAGACATAAGCCAGGCCTAGTCCTGTGTTTCCACTAGTGGGGTACACTACTTCCATTCCGGGTCTAAGGGTCCCTTTTTCTTCAGCGTCTCTTATCATGTAAACACCTATGCGATCCTTGATAGAATATGTTGGATTGCGCCCTTCAACCTTGACCAGAATCGTCGCTGCTTCAACACCTTCAATTTTATTGAGTTTAATCAATGGGGTGGACCCTATTGTCTCGGTGTTGTTATTAAAATATTTTGACATT
>JAUPKS010000084.1 GCA_030837315.1 Planctomycetota bacterium | reverse complement strand
CAAGCCTTTATTATTCCACGCCTCATACGCATCAGGTTTTATCTGGATAACACGGTCGTAGGTTTTCGTTGCGGCATCGATGTCCCCCAGATGGTCCAATACATTCCCTTTATTGTACAAGGCTTCAATATAATCAGCTTTGATCTCCAGTGCCTTATCAAAGGCACGAACAGCCTCGTCATATTTACCTGCATGATCCAGCGCCCTCCCCTTCATATACCATGCTTCGTAGTAATCTGGCTTGTATTGAATTGCCTTTTCAAACGATTCCACAGACTCCGCATATTTGCCCAAGTAATCAAGCACAACTGCCTTATTATACCAGGCCTCATGAGCCGTTGGTTTTACGAGAATGGCGCTCTCATAAGCATCGAGCGCCTCTTTATACATCTGTTTGAGAATGAAGATATTTCCTTCATTTAGGGCATTCTCATAACTTTCTACAGCGATTAATATTCCATGCAAGCCATTAAGCATAGCAAAAACTATACTTAATATAATCATCATTCTTTTTACCATGGCTACCTCCTTGAGCTTTAAACCAGATATGGCTGATATCCTAACCACTATCACATACCACGCAACCCCATGGTTGATTCTTTTATCGTTACGATATCGCCGTCTTCTAAGATATAGGGAGAACTGCCACCGCATCTTTCTACCAATTTACCTGTATAGAGTATCGTTTCGCCATCCTGAAATTGTAATACTTTATCCTTTTTTGCCAAACTGATCTTTAGTTCTACATCACCTTTATCCTTTTGCATTATTCCTATTCGCAAACCTGATGCAACATTTAAATTTTTATAAACAATCTGTCCCATCCAACTGACATATTTCCCTTTGTATTTTTCCCACGTTGTATCCTTTTGTGCGTCTGACAACTTACTCTCTTTACCAAAGATATTGTTCAGATCATCAAATGATTCTATAAGAAATATTTTTTTGGGTCCCTGGGAAACAGGTATTGTATCAGGATCCTCAGTTAATTCACTGGCAGTCAATGGCATGGGAAGGGTATTCTCAATTTCAAGCACATCACCATCTTCAAGTTTATATGGGAATATTCTCGTCACCCGCGAATCAAGCTTTCCGGTATAGGTTACCGTATTGCCATATTTCACCTGAGAAAAATGATCCTTATGGGCAGAGTTTAACTTTATCTCGACGCCGGTATCACCATGGGTCACACTCATCATCCATCCCGTAATCAGTCCCCATCCAATATACGTCACTTTTCCATTCCACCTGACCTTCTTACCCTCACATCGACTCCACAAACTCTCCTTTTGCTCTTCGGACAACCCACTTGCCACACCAAAGATAGTATCAAACTCTTCAAAACTCATATTGATATAACCTTGCGAATTCTCTTTTACAACAACCCCATAGTTCGACGCAACAATCTGACCCCCTGTATCTAAGGCTTTTGGCGTAACAACCGACAGCTCACGTACAACCTTTTCGGCTTTTTTCTCCGCACCAAGCGCATACTCTTTTCCGCTCGTGGTTATTCCCTCCTGAAATAGCCGATCAAATTCCCTTTGATACTTCACCACCAATTTTGTCTCGTCTGTAAAAATCGTGTCATACCGGCTATATTTACCAACATTTTCATTCCAGGAATACGACCCGGTTGACAGCAATTTAGAATCAAAGATGGCGAAATTATTGCGCATATGTCCTTTTTGTTTCAGAATTTTAATCAAAAACGTCTTATCCTTGCAAAGGCGCGACAATGGTTCTCTCATTATAGCACGTTTTCTATCAACCACAATCCTGACATGCACTCCCCGTTCCTGTGCCTTAACCAGGGCATTCAGAATATCGTGTGAGGTGATGTCAAAAACCACAATATCCATAGACTCACTGCACCCTTCCATTGCATGTATAATACGTCCTTTGATTTCCTGAGGTGTAAAATACACATCTGAAGCAATGGCTCCTCTATGCACATATGAAAATACACACAAAGTTACAGCAATGACAGATACACAGATCGTCTTGTAATGCATAATTCCCCTTTTCACGATGTTTCTTTGGAACAAATACGTTTTGATTCCTGTTATAAGAAAACATCTATCAAAATAATTTAAATATGTTGAGAAAGGCGCAGTGCTCGTCTTCCCACAAGAACAATCATTAATAGGTCAGACCCTATCAGCTGCATATAGGTTGGTATCTGCAAAACAAACTTTGACCAAATGACATGATTTTATCAATGCTAAAGAGAGAATGCAAGTATTATGAAAGTGTTACTCAACTTTTGATTTGACAAAAAGTTATATCTAGCATAAAATTCGCTGGGCTACATACCGATCAAAACTTTTTTGTAGGAGATTATCATGATTCACACGGTAGAAAGATTGTATCTTCGTTTTCTTTTTGTTTTGGGCATGTGTGTTGGAATAAGCGTTTGCTTGCCTCAGGAAACGAGGGTCTCCGCAGCGAACAAGCAGACAAATGATTCCGATGCAGATGCATTAAATACCGCCCTGCACTTTGAACATGTTTTTGAAACTGTGGTTAACCAGGTTAAACCTGCCGTTGTTTCCATCACTTCCGTAAAGACCTTTAAACATAGCAAGCAAAAACAACGGCAAATGCCAGATGATCGATTTCATTCTCAACCAAGGCCTGGACCAGATCAGGAGCAAGACGAGGATCAATTCCAGCAGTTCAGAGACTTTTTTGGCGACGATTTTTTTGACAGGTTTTTCAAGCAACGCTTTCCTGAAGACGATTACAAGATACAGGGGCTCGGCTCGGGTATAATCATAGACAGTGAAAAAGGTTATATTATAACAAATAACCATGTAGTAGAAAATGCCGACGAACTCAAGATTACCTTGGGAGATAAAAGAGAATTTGATGGTAAGATCGTTGGCACAGACCCACAAACAGATGTTGCAGTAGTCAAAATTGACGGGAAAAATCTGCCCTCTGCAAGGATGGGCGATTCAGACACTATTCGGGTTGGACAATGGGCCATTGCAATTGGAAGTCCATTTGGCTTGTCACAAACAGTTTCAATTGGTGTTATTAGCGCCACAGGGAGGGCCAATGTAGGTGTTGCAGCGTATGAAGATATGATCCAAACAGACGCCGCCATCAACCCGGGCAATAGTGGGGGACCCCTCGTTAATATCAAAGGGGAAATTGTTGGCATTAATACGGCTATATTTACCAGAAGTGGTGGTTATCAAGGCATCGGATTCGCCATCCCTATCAATATGATAAAAATCATTATGAAAGACCTTGTAGAAAAAGGCAAGGTCACACGCGGTTGGCTTGGGGTTGTGATTCAAGATATCGACCCTGCTTTAGCAAAATCATTTAATGTCACCGTTACAGAAGGTGTCCTTGTAAGTGATATTCAAGACAATTCTCCCGCAAAAGAAGCGGGCTTTGAACGTGGCGACATCGTAATTGAATATGAAGGAAAACCAATCCGGGATGTGAATCACCTCCGTAATATGGTTGCCCAAACGGAGGTTGGCAAAAAGGCAAAGGTGAAAGTCCTGCGTGATGGCAAAGAGAAAGAATTGAGTGTAAAGATTGGAGAACAACCCTCTGATTTATTCGCTGCTGGACCCGGCGCAGCCCCTTCCGGCGGAAAAGATCTTGGAATGACCGTGCAAAATCTCACAAAAGAACTTGCCAAAAGTCTTGGCATTGAAGAAGATAGCGGAGTAATCGTTTCTGAGGTTCAACCTGGAAGTCCAGCCGCCATGTCAGAAATACGTGAAGGCGACCTTATTAAGGAAGTAAATCGGAAGAAAATTAGTAATGTAACAGAATTTAAGAATGCATTGAGTGAAGCAGATAAAGAAAAAGGCGTCCTGGTGTTAGTAAAACGCGGTGAGTTTTCACGATATGTTATTATCAAGACAAAAGAAAAATAGTTTTTGGCGTTCAGTTCGCAAATACAATTATCAAATAGGGGCGATCACAAAGATCGCCCCTATTTTTTTATTTACCGGTTACCATTAAAATCAAAAGTAAAACAGGAAGGGAAATTCCTCTCTTCTCTATAATGTTATGCACTATACCCTTGCCGATACCTTGTCGACTTGCCCCTTCACCTTTGTTTCCCTGCCATACGGGGATATTTCTCTTAACCTTCTGATGATCGGCGGAAGATGCTCAACAATATAATCAACCTCTTCGATGGTATTATATCGACTCAAGCTTAACCTCACAGAACCATGTACTGCAGTAAAAGGAACGCCCATGGCCCTTAACACATGTGATGGCTCCAAAGAACCAGATGTACAGGCTGAGCCTGACGAGGCACAAATTCCCCTTTCGTTCAGCAATAACAGAATAGCCTCTCCCTCCACAAATTCAAAACTCAAATTAGTAGTATTTGGAAGGCGTTTCGTTTTATGTCCATTCACCCTGACATCAGGAGCCTTTTCCAATATTTCGTCTTCAACCTTATCCCTTAATTGTTTTACCAAAATCTGTTCTTCGCTCATATATTTTTTTGCCAATTCACACGCCCTGCCAAGTCCGATAATCGAAGGGACATTTTCCGTCCCACCCCGGCGATTCTTTTCCTGATGACCCCCGACAACAAAAGGCGTAAACGTAATTCCCTTTCGAATAAATAAGGCGCCTACTCCTTTGGGGGCATGCAATTTATGTCCCGAGAGGGTTAATAAGTCTATCGCACTTTTCGAAAGATTTAAAGGTATCTTCCCTACGGCTTGAACAGCATCGGTATGCAATATTGAACCTTTCTCCTTCACAATGTGCCCAATCTCCTCGACAGGAAAAATCACACCCGTCTCATTGTTTGCATACATGATTGACACAATCGCCGTATCTTCCCTTATTGCATCGGCCAATTCCTGCAAATTAAGCATCCCACTGCTATCTACACCCAGTTCTGTTACGTGATAACCACTCTGAGCTAAATATTTACCCAAATTATAAACAGCAGGGTGCTCAACCCTGGTGGTCACAATATGCCTCTTGTGAAGATTTGCATGCAGTATGCCCCAAATTGCGGCATTATCACTTTCCGTACCACAGCTCGTAAACACAATCTCGTCAGGGTCTGCGCCAATAAGATCTGCCACCTGCTGTCTTGCAACATCAATTTTTTTGGCTACCTGACCCCCAAAAGTATGCATACTTGAAGGATTCCCATAGTATTCTGTAAAGTAAGGCACCATAGCCTCTACGACCTCAGGAGCAACCTTCGTCGTAGCATTATTATCTGCGTACACAACCTTCATGAAGCCACCTCCTCAACGATTAGCGTATCTGTAACAAACTCCCTTAACTTCGCCTCCACCGTGGATTTTAGAGTAACTTTTGAACTGGGACATTCCACACAGCTGCCCCGGAATGAAACCATAACGCGGTCACCATCTATGTCAAGCAATTCGATATCTCCTCCGTCTGATTGAAGTGTAGGCAGAATATCTCTTTCTATGGTTTCTTGTATCAACTTCATCTTTTGAATATTTGTCAATTTTTTACCGGGAGTCCTCCTCTTCCCAACCATGGCCTTCTCTTTTTCTTTTTGCCATACCTCATCTATAATAGCCTGGATTTTAGGGTGACATGACCGACATCCACCGCCCGCCTTACAGTAATTTGTTACTTGCTCAATAGTAGTTAATTTATGCTCTCTCACCTCATGGGCAATCTTATTATCCGTAACACCAAAACACTTACAGACGATCGTTCCTTCGTCAACCGGTTTTTCTATTTTCATCCCCCGATAATTTGCAATAGCTGCTTCCAGGGCCTCCCGACCCATCACAGAACAATGCATCTTTTGTTCTGGTAAGCCATCAAGATACTGTGCGATGTCATTGTCGGTAATCGTTCCCGCCTCATCCAGCGTCTTTCCTTTCACCATCTCCGTCAATGCACTCGCAGAAGCAATAGCACTTCCACATCCAAAGGTCTTAAATTTTACATCCACAATGCGGTTTGATTTATCCACTTTTAACATCAATTTTAACGCATCACCACAGGCCAAACTGCCTACCTCACCCACAGCGTCCGGATTTTCAATGTCACCTACATTCCTTGGATGAAAAAAATGGTCTTTAACCTTCTCCGAATAATCCCACACCCTCTATTCCTTTCCTAACTAAATGCCTGGAGTTTCAAAGCTTTGATTCTTTAGTAGTTAAATATATTCTTTTATATCTTGATTGTCAAGCATTGCCCACGGTATTGCTAGCTTGTATTCCTTATTAAATTATTTTGCGATTCCCCTGAAGGACTTTTCTTAAAAACTTCCCCGTATAGGATCGTTCATCTTTCGCAACCTGTTCAGGGGTGCCTGTTGCCACGACTTCACCACCATGTACCCCGCCTTCCGGACCTAAATCGATGATGTAATCTGCCGTTTTAATAACCTCTAGGTTATGCTCTATGACCAGGACGGTATTGCCCAGATCGACTAATCTATGTAATATTTTCAGAAGCTGTTGTATGTCTGCAAAATGAAGGCCCGTAGTAGGCTCATCCAGGATGTAAAGCGTTTTTCCCGTCGCATGACGAGAGAGCTCCGCAGCAAGTTTGATCCTTTGCGATTCTCCTCCAGACAGGGTGGTGCTTGGCTGTCCCAATGTAATATATCCCAACCCGACATCATTGAGCGTGCGTAAAACACGTTCAATCTTTGGAATATTTTTGAAAAACCGGCATGCCTCTTCGATGTGCATATCCAGAACATCAGAAATACTTTTGTCCTTATAAGTAACTTCCAGGGTTACTTTATTATACCTCTTTCCCTTGCAATCCTCACATAGAACGTACATATCGGGCAAAAAATGCATTTCTACTTTTTTAATTCCTTGTCCTTTACAGCCCTCACATCGCCCACCACTGATATTGAAGCTGTATCTTCCTGCGGTGTAACCCCGAATCCTTGCCTCCTGCGTCTGTGCAAAAAGAGAGCGGATCACATCGAATGCCTTTGTGTATGTTGCGGGATTCGAACGTGGAGTGCGTCCGATGGGTAGTTGATCGATTTCTATAACTTTATCAATGTGTTCCACACCAAGAATTTTATCATGCTCTCCAGGCATCTCATGGCTACCATAGAATATTCTTGCCAGTGCCCGATGTAAAATATCATTGACGAGTGTGCTTTTCCCGGAACCGGATACTCCGGTAATACAACAAAGGGTTTTTAAAGGGATTTTTACATTAATCGATTTCAGGTTATGGGCGCGCGCTCCTTGTATCTCCAGAGAATTCTTCAAATTACCATCTCGCCTTTTACCAGGAAGTTCAATTTTGTGCGTTTGGTTAAGGTATTGCGCGGTTAATGAATTGGGATTATCGGAAATTTCTTTTACGGTGCCACAGGTAACGACTCTGCCACCGCGTTCACCTGCACCTGGGCCAAGATCTATGATATAATCGGCATGACGAATGGTATGTTCGTCATGCTCTACAAGGATGACGGTATTGCCATTATCCCGAAGTGTTTTTAAAGTTCGCAGAAGCCGTTCGTTATCTCTCGGGTGAAGCCCTATCGTGGGTTCGTCCAGGACATAACAGACCCCAACAAGGCCTGAGCCGACCTGTGTGGCAAGTCTTGTTCTCTGCGCTTCGCCTCCGGACAGGGTGTCACTACTTCGTCCCAGGGTTAAATAGTGTAATCCGACAGCAACCATAAAACGAAGCCTGTTTTGAATTTCTTTCAGGATTGGCTTGGAAATAACCGCTTGGTTTCCCTCCAATTTTAGCGTGGTAAAAAATTCGATGGTTTCTTCTATAGTCAGACCCATAATCTCATGAATTGATTTATGATCAATTTTTACTGAAAGGGTTTCGGGTCTCAGTCGCGCCCCATTACAGGTGGCACATACCCTGTAACTCATATAACCGGAAAGGCGTTTCAAGATGCGTTCGCTGGCCGTTTTTTCATAGATGCGTTTGAGGTTGGGAATTACCCCTTCAAAGTCCTTTGTTCCAAAGAGCAGGGCGTCTACAGCCTCTTTCGGTAGTTTTATAAAAGGCGTATGTAAAGGGACAGAAAAGGTTTTTGAAAATATCTTTACTTGGTTATCATAGTGCGTTTGAGTTAATGATCCCCAGTCTCGCCAGGCATCAATGGCCCCGTCTCTGATGGTGATGTGTTTATCGGGAACAACTAACTCCGGGTCAAAATCAAGGACATTTCCTAGCCCATTGCAGCCGGGACATGCACCATAAGGACTGTTAAAAGAAAACATGCGCGGCGTCAGTTCTTCGTAACCACTTCCGCAGTTAGGGCAGGCGTATCGTTCGCTCAGGATCAGGTCAGTCCAGGATTTTTCACGTTCCTGGCTTACCAGTATCACTCCTTCCCCTATTTTGAGGCATGTTTCAACAGAATTGTACAGACGCGTTCGGATATCATCTTTTATGATTAAACGATCAACGACCACATCAATTTCGTGAGTTTTATACCGTGCCAACTTTGGAATAGTTTGGAGGTCCATAATAACGTTATCGACACGAGCACGGACAAAGCCCTTTTGTACTATCGATTGAAACACCTCCCGATGTTCTCCCTTCTTCCCTTTAATGAGTGGTGCAAGAAGCGTAATCCTGCTTCCTTGAGGGATTTCTAATATTCTTTGTATTATCTGGTCAATGGTTTGGCGGGAGATGATGCATTTGCACTGGTAGCAATAGGGAGTGCCAATTCTTGCGTATAATAAACGCAAATAGTCATAAATTTCCGTTACGGTTGCTACTGTTGAACGCGGACTAGGCGGACAGGTGCGTTGCTCAATGGCAATCGTGGGAGGAAGGCCTTCAATGAGTTCTACGTCTGGTTTTTGTATTTGATCTAAAAACTGCCGCGCGTATGTTGAAAGACTTTCAATATAGCGGCGTTGTCCCTCTGCATAAATTGTATCAAAGGCAAGAGAGGACTTTCCGGAACCACTAACACCCGTAATAACCGTGATTCGATCGCGTGGAATATCGACATTGACACCTTTTAAATTATGTTCCCTGGCGCCTCTAATGACAATAGCATTATTATTACTTTCCGTGGTCATCATTGCTTAAATTATGCATTCACCACAGATACTCATGGAGAATTTTTCTCAGGGAATCGAGTCCAATTCTGGACTACTTGCACAAGCAATCGAACTCCAACGCCTGATGCACCTTTTTGAGTATACGCACTACTTTTTTCACACCAGGAAGTGCCGGCAATATCAAGATGCACCCAGGGATATTTTTCTGTAAATTTGCTCAAAAAACAGGCAGCGGTAATAGCTCCTGCATAAGGACCGCCCACATTTTTAATATCTGCAATGTCACTCTTGATTTGTTCCTGATATTCTTCCCACAGGGGAAGCTCCCAAGTCCTTTCCCATGATTTTTCACCGGCAATTTTAACCCTTTTTTTCAATTCTTCGTTGTTTCCCATCATACCTGTGACGACGGTACCCAAGGCTACCACACAGGACCCTGTCAGGGTAGCAAGATCGATCACGGCACTTGGTTGATAGTTTTCCGCATACACCAGGGCATCCGCTAAAATTAAACGCCCTTCGGCATCGGTGTTTGCAACCTCAGCAGTCTTACCGGAATAGAATTTAACTATATCGCCTGGTTTCATTGCAGAACTACCCGGCATATTTTCTGTGCATGGTATGAGCCCCACGATACGCTGGGGCAACTTCATTTTAGCTATCGCTTTAATGGACCCCATCACAGCGGCAGCGCCAGACATATCACTCTTCATCAGATCCATATCTTTGGCCTGTTTTAAGCATATTCCGCCTGAGTCAAAGGTAATCCCTTTCCCGACAAATACAATCGTATCCTGGTTTTTAGCGCGGGCGTTATATTCGAGTATGATAAATTTGGGAGGTTGGACGCTCCCTTGCGCAACACCAAGCAAACCACCCATTCCAAGTTTTTTCAGTTCCGGAAAGGACAATACTTTACATTGAATACCCAGTTCCTTGGCTATCTTTTTGGCGCCTTCCGCCAAAATTGTGGGAGTTTTATCCTGAGAAGGCGTGTTAATGAGGTCGCGTGTAAAATAAACGGCATCCGCAATGATCTGCCCATACTTAACGGCATCATGGGCAGGCCTGGACATCTCCTTGTTAGACAAAAGAAGGGTTAATTCCTTAAGTTCCTGCTGCTCTTCAGGTGGAATGCTTTTATATCTCTGGTACTTGTAAAGGGAGAGCAGGGCGCCTTCAGCATAAGCCTGATACCACTCACTTAATGGGAGAAGGATATCAATTGAGTCCATGACACTGATACCATCACTCGCGCCTATATCGCGCATAGTACTCGTTGTTATGCCTGCCACTTGCCTGATTTTGTCCAGGGTAATGTCTTTTTTCTTTCCCAGGCCAACCAACATGATCCGCTTGGCTGGAATTTTTCCATACGTAGGCAGGACAATTGTTTTGTTAAGCTTAGCGACAAATCCTTTTCCCTTTATTAATTCAGAGACACTATTGTTCAACGCCTTATCGCAATACGCAAGCGGCGCACTAACAGTTTTGGTATCCTCGTACAAATAAAAAACCAGTATCTCTGCAAATTCCTTTTCAGCAGTTCCGATTTTAATGTGAATATTCATGCCTATCCTTTCTAAACTCGCCCATCGAGCTACCCTCAACACTATGAGGATGTTGCATCAATAATACACCTTTCTTATCTTACAGACGGTGCTTATCTTAAACTCTTTGAATCAAAGTTGTAAATTTAGCATTAATAAGTTAGGCATGTCAATGTAATAATTATAAGGGGTTCTGGGGTTCTCTACGAATCTGCACCCTAATACAACAAACCGATTAATAATTTAACAACAGGCATTTTCTTTGGGAAGATATAGAAAGATGATTTGGAGGGGATCAATTAATGAAGGTGAGGCCAGACGAGTATGAACAAATAATGTACTACCAGAAGTTGCAGGTATCTGATGGATATCGTAAGTCTATTTTACAATGCTGCGTTAAGCCTCCTTTAATTGAAAAGCTATAATGTGTTGTACGTATTCCTCAAGGATCTTCGTTTGTTCTTCTGTTGATAACAACCGGTAAGGCACAACGGCTTCATTCATCCAGAAGCATGTATTTTTGATAATCATGCTGAGGTGAAGTATGCGAGGGATGTGTTCCGTTGGATATTTTTTTAAATCTATTCCATTAACACCGATAGATTCCAGAAATTTATTATGCATAATTATCCATCCTTAAATTATTATTGTTAACAAAGAAACTATAAAAATTCACCGTTTTATCACATGTAATTATTGCTTTCGTATTGCAAATTATCGGCATAAATAGTAATTAATTTAGCAAAAACATATGAAATTTCCACTTCCCCGAATCTCTGTCTTGTTTAACTGAACGGCACAAACAATAACCACTTTTTTTTATGTGTCGGACGATACCCGCAACAACTCTTCCAGTGTCGTTTCTCCCCTGCGAACAGCTTCGAGCCCATCCTCCCACAAATTCTTTGTGCCACTCTTGACCGCTTGTTTCATGATCTCACCGGAATCTTTATGGGCAAGAACAAGCCGCCGTATGGCATCATCTACGACCAAAAACTCGGCGATACATTTTCGCCCTTTAAATCCCGAATTATTACACTCATCACAGCCCCCGGCTTTATATAAATACTCCCCCTCTTTCAACCGTGCTGTCAGGCGTAAATCGTCCCCAGGCACATATGCCTCACGGCACTTTTCACATATCTTTCGCACCAACCGCTGTGCAAGAACGCCAATGATACACGAAGAAAGCAAATAGTCTTCCATCCCCATATCCATCAACCGGGTAAATGCCGAGGCCGAATCGTTTGTGTGGAGTGTCGACAAAACGAGATGTCCCGTTAAGGCTGACTGTATGGCAATCGACGCCGTCTCCCGGTCCCTTATTTCTCCAATGAGAATGATATCGGGATCGTGTCTTAAAACAGAACGCAGCCCGGAGGCAAAGGTCAAGTCAATCTGAGGATTCACTTGTATTTGATTTACCCCCTCCATACTATATTCCACCGGATCTTCTACCGTTATAATCTTTGTCTCCGGAGAAACGAGTTCCTTAAGCACTGCGTATAGTGTTGTCGTTTTTCCGCTTCCGGTTGGCCCGGTCACGAGCAGCATACCCTCGGGTTTATTAACTATACGGCGAAACTTTAGCAAAAATTCCCTGCCAAAACCCAGTTTCTCTAAATCAAGCGTAACCGCTGTACGGTCGAGAATCCTCATTACAACCCCCTCGCCATAACTCATAGGGATAATCGAAACTCTTAAATCTACCTCTTTGCCTGCCACCTTCATCTTGATTCGGCCATCCTGAGGCAGTCGCTTCTCGGCAATATTCAGCTTCGCCAAGATTTTAATACGAGAAATAATAGCGTTGTATATCTCGCGGGGAGGAGGTGTAAGTTCCTGCAAAACACCGTCCACGCGATAACGCAACCGCGCATTTCTCTCAAAAAGCTCCAGGTGCACATCACTTGCCCCCATTTCAATTGATTTTGTCAACACACTGTTCACAAGGCGTATAACGGGAGCCTCTGAGGCCATATCCCGTAAATGCTCCACATCTTCCATTACTTCTATACTGGAAGCCGCCGCATCTTCTTCTTTCAGCTCACCCTCATACATGGTTTCAAGTGAAGCTAAAATATCTTTTTCACAACCAGCAAAGATATGTATTTCTTTATTCGTTGCTACTGCAATAGTCTCCGCCAGCAGAGTATCCTGCGGGTCTGCAAGGGCTATATCCAATACCCCATCATGCAGACTCAACGGAAGCACACGATTTGCCATCAGAAAAACCTTTGGCACATTTTCCACCAAAGGATACCGGTCATCTTTTCTTTTTTCCCAAATTGGTATCTGCAACAATTTACTATAAGCAAGCCGAAGGTCTTCCTCGGAAACCGTTCCTAAATCAATCAACATACGACCGAGCTTTTGTTTTGTTTGCCTTTGAACTTCTACGGCACGATCTAAATCAGCCCTATTTACTTTGCCAATTTCGAGTAAAACATCCCCGACATTGTTAATCGCAATTTGATTCATAATTTACCATACAAGAATTCCAAACAATCAGAATGGACTTACTTTGTTTGTCCATTCCACCCATATTCTCGATTTAAAAAATACGATCGATAACACTTCACCAGCTACTCCCAACTTGCCACATCTTTAGACTCACCATCTCCTCCACTGTTACCATCTGCACCGTAAGAGATAATGTCATAGTCGCCATGTTCACCTGGATGTATATAAACATAATTATTACCCCATGGATCTTTCGGGATAAATTTCTTCTTCAAATATGGACCTTTCCAGTTAGCAATCCCTTGCGTTTCTGTCACTAATGCCTCCAAACCCTGCTCTTGTGTAGGATATTTCGTGGTATCAAGTTTATACATTTCCAGGGCGCTCGAAAAACCCTCTATCTGCTGCTTGGCAACGGTTTGACGTGACTCACCAACACGACCAATCATCTTGGGGCCTATTAATGCCGCAAGCAATCCAATAATAATCATAACAATAAGTAGTTCCAGCAAGGTAAAACCGTCATGATTCAATAACACCCTTTTAAATTTTTTTCTCATTTTTAATCACTCCGTAAGTCTCATAAAGGTTACGCGATCATTTGCCCTCTGGCAGTAGCAACAATTATAAATTTATTTTTAATTATACGTTATTCTTCATTCGCATCATCGTCTTCATCAAAAGATCCTGTTTCTTTATCCGATTCGATATCATCGTAATTATCGTACGTCATTTCATCAGAACTATAGTTAATATCTTCATTATCAATAAGGATATTTTTTGTTACTTTATCAAAATCATTCAATTTATCAATAACTTTTTCAATATCCTCTTCACTCAGTTCCTCAGGATACCTTGCATATCGGATGACTTGTTCCATTTCTTCATGCATTGTATAATAGGCCAATCCACCCAAAGGCTCCACATGCAACACAGCTACCATTTTATCACAAGCAATGCCTACCTTCTCCTTTGATGCCATCCCATTTGGGTAAAATGTAAATATCTTTGTTTTATCGTCGCGGGCTTCGATTTTGTCGGTAAACATTTCCATATTTTCAGGTAGTTTCAGTATCTTTTTATCATTGTCCCAGCAAAATCCTCTATGGAAATCAATAGTGACGTGATATGTTCTCGCTGTCGCTAAAGCCTTAATTCGTGCTTCCCTAAGAAAATACACGAGTTCAGATATCGTCTTTCTAAATCTAATGGTGTCAAATGAGCCTGCAAATTTAGGTACTGCAACACCGGCAACTATACCGATAATCAGCAGAACAACAATTAATTCAATAAGAGTAAAGCCTCTTTTTTTGTGCACACATACTGGTAAAAATTTCATTTGAGCCTCTGTAACAAATTCTCATTAAATTTCGACAATTTATTTTATTAATTGTATACTCAAAACTCAAATGAAAAAAAAAGGGGCAAACATAAAGTTTGCCCCTTTTGAAACCACATCTTTCCACTTGAAATTACAATAGAAAGTTTACTTATTTTTTACTGTTACGTTAACATTGACTTTTACTTCCGGTCTTCCTGCATCTTGGAACTTTACCTTTGCCTGACCAGTTTTCGTCGTAGCAGTAATGGTAAATTTTGCCTGACCGTTTGCATCTGTTAATGCACTTGCGGGCGATACCGTTATCTTCTTCTTGCCACTGGTTATCGTCGCTTGTACCAACCTGTTAACAGACCCAGAATCGTCACCGCAAACTACCGTGATTGTCTCTTCAGCACTTTGTTCTTTAACAATCTTCAGCGGCTTTGGTGAAGCTGTCATTTCAACAGGAACGCACGGCTCCGGTGTTGGTGATGGTGTTGGTGTCGGAGTTCCAGCAGTGCTCAAAGCAAAGTTAAACACATTTGCACCTGTTCCCGGATTTGGGTTACCTGCTAGTACTGTCACATCCTGAGAAGATGATGTGAATCCAACAGCATCCGCGGTTAGTGTTTGTGCACCTACAGGTACATCCTGGATTACGTAAACACCATCTTGACCTTGAACACCAGCGGTCGTGCCTGTTTGGCCTGTGCTTTCTACGGTAACAGTTGCACCGTTAATTCCCGCACCAGTGTCAGCATCAGTTACCCGACCAGCGATATTACCAACTCCACCTGGTGTTGGCGTTGGTGTAGGTGAACCTGTTGGAGTCGGAGTTGGCGTCCCGACAGTCCCAGTCAACGCAAAGTTAAATATGTTTGCGCCTGTTTGTGGATTTGGATTACCAGCGACCACAGTTACGTCCTGAGAAGTTGACGTGAAACCGTTTGCAGCAACTGCAATCGTTTGGGCTCCAGCAGGTACGTTTTGTATTATGTAAATACCATCTTGGCCTTGTATACTAGCTGTCGTACCTTGCAGACCAGCACCTTCTACAGTAACAGACGCACCGTTGATACCAGCACCCGTTGCAGCGTCAGTAACACGACCTGTAATGTTTCCAACAATCACATCACTAACCGTTGCAGTATCGGATACTTGCTTGGTTGTACCATCGATAGTAATGGTATCAAAATAGGAAATCAACAAGCTATCACCAGCAGCAGCCTGGATTTGACTAAATTCTACAGTTCCACCAGTAGAAACAAGCTTAATTGAGCCAGTGAAAACACCCGTATCAATACCTGTTTCAACTATTCTCATCTTTGTATTAGCACCTGATGAGGCAGTTATGAATACGTCATTCAAAAGCGTTTGAACATTGCTGCTGTTGGTATTTCTCTCGCAGTCAGACAAAGTTACCGTAGCGAAAGAATTCAGACCAAAAGCGTCTCCATCAAAAGCCATAGCAGCATCGCAAGCGCTCAAACTAAGCGACTGTGTCGCCGTTTCATTCTGAGGACTTGTGTCTGTATAAACAACGCTCAAAACACCACCCTGAATAGATTTTATTGCAGTGCCACTGGTATTACCGCTCGTCGTTGTAAAAGTAGCAACAAATGAGCCCGTATTTCCACTAGTTTCATTAAGAGTCAGTAACACATCATCGCCTATATTGTAGTTTGCTCCCGATATCTTAATCGCTGTCGTCAAAGTATCTTCTGAGGTCGTTGTGTTTCTATCAGCATCGACTACAGAAGCAACTACCGTATCACCGGACAAATAAGCAGAATCCTTACT
>JAUPKS010000009.1 GCA_030837315.1 Planctomycetota bacterium | reverse complement strand
GGGTTAACAATCGGAAAATAAAGGGATTTAACATATCTCCCACCTTTAACATTTGACATTAAGTCCCCTGCAGTCCACGGTCCTTTAGGGTGATTATCAGGATTTTGATAACGTTCTACCTAGATCATCTTGATTTTGCCACGGAAGGAGTTTTGAAGGATTTTTAAAACATCGAGGTTGTCACCTTCTATGAAGAGATTTTCTGCTGTATCCCAATTAACGGACTCCTCGTAAACTGGTTCTAATGATCCTAATGCAGGGGGATGGATCAAACGATAACAATCCCGTTTTCCTTTCCAGGTCAGCCCAAATTGCTCTTCATCGGAATCAATTTCAGAACTCAACGCCAGTTGAAGACGTTCCCAGTTAATTTTTCCTTCGACAAATACTTCCGGAAATAGGGAGCGGGTAGCATTTTGTCGTTCTTTGGAAATAAATTTTCGTTTATTATTGATAGGATTGGCTCCTTTATGCATCTGATACTATTTTGGATGAAAGCATGAATAAAGGTAACCTCGTGTTTTTCAACGGATTAGATAAAACCCCTGCAGGCATCTGAAATGTGCCATTTCTCCCTATAGGATAATTTCCCACTATGGATGACTATCAGCGCGCATTACGAAGTGAACACTCCATATTGACGCCTATTTCGATACAATATCGCATACAATATCGCGTATTATTTTGAATATAGTGTCAAAAAAAATGAGCAAAAAATGCTAATATATTGCAAAACTTTAAATGCCATAGTTTTGAATATTGTAATAGATACAGGGAACCTGTAGCGAATGTAGGAAGTAATACAGGAGATAATAAAATGGCCGAAGAAAAAAAGACCGACAACAACAAAGAACAGAAATTCAGAGCACTTGCAGAGGCCCGGTTAGAGAAGGCAGTTCATACAATCGAACTCATTGCCCCCTTATCGGATAAAAACAGGTACACGTATACAGATGAGCAGGTGAAGTATATTCTCAGGACATTGAGAGAATCTGTGAAGACCGTAGAAAATGCCTTTCAGGGCAAAGTAGAGAAGAAGATCTCCCTTCCGTGAGCGTTAATTATGCAAGATCTAGCCACCCAAATTTTAAATGCGCAGACCGAAGAAGACGTGGATAAAATAATCGAAAATGCCTATTTTAGTGAAGGGTCTTGGAAATCTTTGGGTGGCATAGATAAAAATTATGGGCTGGTAGAGAACCAACAATCTCATCCTGTTGGAGCACTTGTGGAAAAAATCACAAATGCGTGGGATGCCATACTGATGAAAAAATGCGTCCAAGCAGGGATAATTCCCACCAGTCCAGAAGCCCCCGATAGTATGGAAGAATCTCTCACACAATTTTTTGGAGAGCCTAAGGATCGGGAGAAAAATCAAAACGCTATCGCTCAGTTAATTAAAATTGAAGCTGATGGTGGCAAGCTTGAACCAAATATTACCATCATTGATGAAGGTATAGGTCAGGAGCCTAAAAATTTCGAAGGGACGTTTTTATCACTACTCCGAGTAGGAACGGGAAAAGAGGGCGTCCGGTTTGTCCAAGGCATGTATGATATGGGATCATCGGGGGCCTTACACTACTGTGGAAAGCCCATTATTGGGCGAGGATATGAACTAATTATCTCCCGGTCAGCAATTTCAAAGGGTTCTTGGGGCTGGACACTGATCAGAAAAAATCGGGAGAAAGAAAAATTTGAATATTTTGTGCATCAGGGTCAGATCCCATCATTTGAATGCGAGCAGTTCTACAGAAAGGCAGATGGAACAATAATTAAACTATTCAACTATCAGCTGCTCCACAAATCGACAAGTACCACGGATTTAAGAAACAACATTGACCTGTTTGTAATGGACGCTCACTTACCGATAAAAATGGTTGAGAAACGAGCTTCATTAAATCCGTCAGTAGAGGAAATTACTACAACCGGTAATAGGGGCAAACTGCTCAAGCAACCCCAACTGATCGAGAAACGGTTTGTAGTTGAACGAGATTTTGGCAGATGCGGGATGAGGAAAATTGAGTTTTTTGTTTTTAAGGATGACAAAGAACTCGCAGATTTTGATAAAAAACGGGGCAAATCGGGAGAAGTTTCAAAAAGAATCAAACGCAGATTCACGACGGACAAAAGTGTAATATTTTTCACAATCAACGGTCAAACCCATGGCTCACTGGGAAAAAGCTTCATAAAAACAAGGTGTAAGAAGCCATTATTAGAAAAGGATCTTTTCATTCACATCGATTTTTCTGGCATAAAAAAGGCCGATCAAACCGATTTGTTCATGCCATCAAGAGACAAGATGCGCGAGACTGATGTTACAATCGATATGGAAAATATTATTCTGGAATGTATCCGAGATGATGAAAATTTAAAGGAATTGCATGAAGCGCGTGCACAAAGACTAACCGAGAAAAGTGTGAGCGATTTTGATTTCGTGAATAAGTTTTTCTCTAAACTGGTCACAAAAAACCCGGCGTTTATAAAGTATCTAAAAAGTGGGGGGAAAGTACCCAATCCAAGGAAACATGGAGTTGTAAAGAAGGGTGAGTACAAACCCTCCCTTTTCCCGACGTTTTTTAAAATAAAAAACTGGGATGAACAAAAAGGTGAATACTCTAAGGATGTTCCGATAAACAGTAAGGGGTATAACCTTTCATTTGAGCTGAATGCACCAAATGACTATCTCGATAGGGAAGAGTATCCTGGAACAATGAGTGTCAAACCTGATGTTATGATTATGCGAAAGCTAATGGATGGGACCCTATTACTACGGTTTAAACCACTTGATGCTGCGAAAGAAGGCGATAGTCACCATATCACAATTTCCGTTTCTGTGGAGGGGAAGGAGTCTTTAACTCAAGATTTTAAGGTAAAATATGTTGCCCCATTACCTGAACCGGAACCAGGTACTCATAAAAGAGAGAGAACAACCAAATCTCGCGGACCTTGGCATTCCCGACCCGATAACGGTGAAAAAGGAACAATGGGACGATCACGACTGGGATGGCGAGGATATTGTAAAGATTGTTGAATTAAATGGAACCGGAAATGCAAGCGAACTAAAAATCTTCATCAATATGGATGCGAATAGTTTGATCGAATACCTCCGAAATAATCGTATAATGGTGGATACAAGAATCGCTGCGATCAGCGAGATCTACAAAATAGGGATTCTCATTTACAGATTGGTCTCATATCTGGAATTAAAAGAAAAATTCGGTGAGGAATCAGTTCCAGTGGATGAAATTGTCGCAACATCGATGAAGGGAGTGGCCAGAACACTCCTTGACCTTCAAATTAATGAACAAATAGTAAAAATGATGGCGAATGAATAATATGCCCTTTTTTGGATTCAACAATCTCGATCGAATCAAAGCGCGCAATATTCGCGAGTTTTGACGAACCCATGAACCTAGGTATACTTCCACTGAAAATATCCTCTGTCGGAAATCTACTTTCGGATCTACTGCGGTACTGGATCTGATATAATTTCAAGACGGAGAACATACCGGTGTACGAGAATTTTCCCATGGCATACGATCCCCGGCAGGTGTACCAGCCTGAAGCTGATACCTGTCTCCTGCTTGAAACAGCCTTACTAGAGGTGAAGCCTGGTGACCGCGTCCTTGAAGTGGGAACAGGTTCCGGGCTGATCGCGGCAGAGATTGCCCGGATCACCCGGGTTGTGGCCTCTGATATCAATCCCCACGCCGTGATCGCTGCCCGGGATGCCGGGGTTGCTGTGGTACGGACCGATCTCTTTACAGGTATCCGGGGGCCTTTTGACCTTGTCCTGTTCAACCCTCCCTACCTCCCGACACAGCCGGATGAGCGGATGAACGACTGGCTCGAGTATGCCCTTGACGGCGGGGAGAACGGGCGTGCCGTGATCGCACGGGTTGCAGCAGAAGCCGGGCGTGTGCTTGCTCCCGGCGGCAGGATACTGCTGCTGATCTCATCCCTGACCGGGCGTTCTGAAGTCAGCGATTTGTTTACCCGTCATGGTTATACGGTGGAGGTTGTGGCACAGCAGGTGGTTGAAGATGAGGTGCTGTATGTCCTCAGCATGCGGGTCTCCCTTACGACTCCCGCACCGCTCACCGGTGCAT
>JAUPKS010000083.1 GCA_030837315.1 Planctomycetota bacterium | reverse complement strand
TTGTCTTGTCAGAGAGACGGAAGTACGCCAGCTATTAAAGATATCATCAAAGTAAGGGTTTGTTTCATATTTTTTGTTAAACGAAATGCTTGCACGTGTTTTTTCTTCTAGTATATATGTCAACGATGCCTGAACGAATGGCTTGGTGAGGTTTTTATCGTCAAAAGAATCGATAAAATCTATTCCCGTACTTCCGTTAAAATAAAGTTTTTTTGTAATGTATTGTTTTATGCCAGGACCAATTGTGTTTATTCTGGCATCGGTATCATCTTCAAATTGTATACTGGTGAAGGTGTATGAAAAGGAAAAAATAGTGGCGGTGGGACTAAATATGTAACTCAGGCCCAAACCCGGTTTATGTAGAATCGAATTATCCCTGTCTGTCCCTGAAAAAACGTTTATTTCATTAGCGTAGTTTACAATGAAAGAAAGTTGTTTGGAAATATCATTTGAATAGGTGGTGTTAAACTGGTTTCGGAAAAATTCGAATCGTCCTCCTGTTCTTCCAAACTGTTGTGAGAAATAACCTCCCTCAGGATCTGAATCTGAAGATTCTGGTGCTTCGAAGTGTGTAAAGACATTCGTTAGGCTGATGCGGTCACGTTTTGAAAACTCATTTTTAAAATTTAAGTTTATAAATTGTGTGACATTGTTTTGATCAGCCTGTTTGGCAAAAATCTGATCAGTTATTTTACCAGTTAGTTCAAATGTCCTGGTTTTGCCTACATATTGTGCACCTAGTACAATTCCCGCATATGTTATGAAGTCTTCCTGTTTGTCCTTTTTATCAAAGTTAATGTTGTCATCAAATGTTTCTCCAACCGAAACCTCTTTGACCCCTAAATCGAATCCCTTGTATTTATAAGAAAGGGAATCAAAAAATTTCGTAATAGTGAGGTCTAAGCGGTCATCGTCGAAGGCATAAGCATTTGAAAGGGTGGCAGTAAAAACAACTACCAAAAGGCATATGGTTGATATTGTCTTTAAATATCTTACCAGATTGTTCACTGTAATCCTATAATAGGTTTGTAATTTCTTGTCATACTCCAGAACGTTTAACTGCAATAGCTTTAGTGCATTTTTATTATAGAGAGCAAATTAGCAAATTCTAAACCTAAAAAACCATCTAAGTCGCATGTATTGTATAAGCAAACGAATATTTTAATATGCCTATAGTAGGCTGAATTATACAAAGTGAAATCACATTTGCAATTATAAAATTTAAAATTTATGAAATATCTCAAGATCGTAAGTTTCCATCAAACATAAGCAATCGGGTCATTAATATCGGATTCCTTAAAGGCTTTTAACCGCAGAAAACAGCTATGACATATTCCGCATGCTTTGTCAGTATTCTTGTAACAAGACCAACTTAGATGGAATGGAACTTTCATAGAAATACCTATTTTTACGATTTCTGATTTAGTCTTTCGTATAAGCGGTGTTTCTACCTTGATGTGGGTTGTAGGCCTTGTTCCCACATTGATTAATTTATTGAAAATTTCATAATAGATCGGCTTGCAATCGGGATAACCAGGGCTGTCTTGTTCTACTGCGCCGATAAATATTTTTTTTGCCCCGATAACTTCTCCCCACGCAACGGCAATTGTTAAGAAGAGTGTGTTTCTGAAAGGTACATACGAGGTGGGAATTTCTTTGCTATGGAACTGCGCATCTTGAACATCCATGCGCTGGTCCGTTAAACTTGATCCACCAATTTTACTTAAATAATCGACATGAGATATGAGTGTCCTATCGTTAGGAACCTTGTAGTATGCTGCAATATCATGGAATGCTTTAAGTTCTCGTGTTTCTGTACGCTGTCCGTAATTAACGTGTAACATCGCAAGCTGGTATTGTGCGTTAGCAATACCAACGGTTACGCAACTGTCCATACCACCACTAACGAGTACAATAGCAACATCCTTCACGTTATTAAACACCCCTTGTTTGTGGTTCCCAGATATATTTGTGGAGTTGTAGTTGAAAGCGCACATCGAGATTATCCTCCAAAATCCATTGGACAACCGACCTTGGGGAGATTGCACCAAAAACTGCCCCTAGCAATACCGTGGCAACATCGGGCAACTGATATTTATGTATTAACATTTTTGCCCAGTCATAATCTTTTCGTGAATTTAAAACAAATTTTATTTCGTCTGATTTTGTCAAATAGTTAATATTCTCCCAAGCCATCAAATGACTCATGTTACTGTCCGGACACTTGATATCCATAATTTTAATCGCTTTTTGTGGTATCTTACGTATATCGTAGCTACCATTTGTTTCGACTAATACAATATAATTTCTTTCTAGCAACTTGCTGATTAATAAAGGCGTGTCTTTATTCAACAGAGGTTCACCGCCCGTTACACAAACAAACTTGCATTTGAAGTTATCGGTAATTTCAAGAATTAAATTGACCGTCATTTCCGCCCCATCGTCATAGGCATACATCGTATCGCAATAACTGCAGCGTAAATTACAACCTGCTATGCGTATAAATATGCAAGGCAAACCTGCGTAAGACGTCTCCCCTTGAATGCTCTTAAATATTTCGTTAATTTTCATTTCACGTGTTTACGAAAATTTTAAAAAACTGGAGCTAAATACCTGTAAATTAATTTTATTCGATATTACTCATATCTCAAGCGTTATTTATATTTACACACAAAATATTAATATATATTGAGCTGCTTCAGGAATGACCAAGAGCGGTTATGCAGCAATAACTTAATAAACATCTAAAATATTTATTGAATAGTCTAAACGATTATGAGATATTATTCTGCACATATAACCAAGTATTTTAGGGATTAGAAAGGAGGATCAATGTCAACGATCTTAAAGGAAGATGTTTTACGAGGAAAGAACAGAGAGTCTTCTGCCAAAGATAAAGTAGACAAGATAATGGACACCATCATTGAATCAGCCGGGATTGTAAGCTTCGCAAAGACAGAGAATACAGAAACTAAGGTACCATCAGAGTCTATGAAATCTCTGGAAAATGCTGGAAAACAATATATCTTTAGCGATGAAATATTACTAGATGGGGAAAGACAGTCTGATCTTGATGGAATCAGAAATAGGCTTGCTGGTGAGCTAAAACCATCGGATGAGATTGAATTGCTTATCGTGGATCACATTGTTTCAAGTGTCTGGCGATTGAAGCGATGTTTGAAAATTGAAAACCTGGTTATGGAATATGATAGGTCTTGCATTCAGGAATACGATCAGGGATTTTTCCGGACGCGAAAAAGGACTGATAAAGAACTATCACAATTAAAGGCTTTAAAAATAATTGAAAACAAAAACAGAATTGTGGAATTATCTAAATACGAAACGATGTTAGAAATGCAGCTATATAAGGCATTAAAAGAATTGTCTCGATATAGACGACAAGAATTACGAGAAGAAAAAAAGGCATCGAGAAGGACGAAATAGAGGATCGTTATGCTATGATAAAATTTAAACACGAGAAAGGATTTTCAGGAACTTCTTTTTTTTCATTGCAACATAATATATATTATCGGACGTAGTAAATAGTTGTCGAAAATTGTTTTCGGGAACAAATTTTCTTGGATTTATGAAAATGAGGATTTACATTGGCTATAATGGTTAAAGAAAATTATTGACAATATAACCTATGTCTGCTACCATGTCCCGCTAAGTATAGTTGACATAGCAGATTAATGGTTAGCGCTGTCTGTTTTTGAGGAGGGGAATTTTGAACACTGAAGAAATTGAAAAAGGTGTAACAGCCATAGTTGCTGAGGTTACAGAATTAGATGAAAAGGAAATTTGGGATAAAAGAGATGCGAATTTCTTTAAAGATCTTGAAATAGATTCTCTTTTAGCCCTTGAAATTCTTGCACTTATTGAAAAGAAATTTAAAGTGCAAATTCCCGAAGAAAAGCTCGTTGATATTACATCATTGAGCGCTACAATCGGTTTAACAAAGGCTGTTCTATCGGAAAGCGGAAAATTTTCATCGTAATGTGTTAAATAGAAAGTGTGACAATTTCAAAGGTAATACGTTTGTGATTAATGAGATGACGGACTATATAAGATGATGTTTTTCGAGGAAATCAGATCTCTTCTTCCTCAAAAATATCCTTTTTTATTTATAGATAAAGTTATTGAGTTTGAAGAGGGAAAAAGAATTGTCTGCGTAAAAAATGTCTCTGGCAACGAGCCAGTCTTTGTTGGACATTTCCCCGATTTTGCCATTATGCCTGGGGTACTCATTATTGAGGCGATGGCACAAGCTTCGATCATCCTGTTCAAAAAAAGTCTCCCCACTAAAAAAGATAGAGATGAAGTTTTTCTGCTGGCATCAGTTAATAATGCGCGGTTTACAAAACCAGTTTTCCCCGGCGATCAACTCTTTGTGGAGATAAGCGTTGAAAAGATCGTATCGAAGGGAGCAATTGTTCAGGCATCGGTAAAGGTTGATGAAAAAGCAGTTGCTAAGGCAACTTTGACTTTTGGAATTGCAGATAAAAGCACATTAGTGTCTAGTTGATACAATAATACCTATGAATAAACGTGTAGTTATAACAGGAGTGGGAATGATCACTCCTATTGGGTCGGGGAAGGATGTATTCTGGAATGCCCTTATTGCTGGGATATCTGGCGTAGATGAAGTATCATGCATTGATACTTCCGGATATAAGGTTCATAAGGGATGTGAGGTAAAAAACTTTAATTATTCGGATTATATAAAAAACGCCGTTCTTAAAAAGATTGGCAAAGCTTCACAATTTGCCATTGCAGCCACAAAGCTTGCCTTAAATGATGCCGGACTTATTCTGAATAACATTGATTTAGAGAGGATTGGAGTTTCTGTAGGGACGACTGCAGGTGAAATACAAATTCTGGAAAAAGTTAATTATATTCGGTATAAAGAGGGTGAAGATAAGGTAGACCCTGATTTGTTTTTAATGCATCCGTGCAATAATATTCCGGCTAATGTTGCCATTGAGTTTGGTTTTAAAGGCCCCAACACTATTATTCCTACCGCCTGTGCAGCAGGTAATTATGCAATCGGATATGCGTATGATTTAATTAAGTTCGGACGGGTGGACATGATGATGGCTGGAGGTTCTGATCCTTTTTCAAAAGTTGCTTATACGGGTTTTGCCAGGCTCGGTGCCATTGCCCCTGAGATATGTCAACCTTTTGACAAAAACAGGAAAGGCATGATGGTGGGTGAGGGTGCAGGCATGCTTCTTTTAGAATCACTTGATCACGCAGTGAAGAGAAATGCAAATATCTATGCTGAAATTATTGGCTATGGTCTTAGTTGTGATGCTTACCATATTACCATCCCCCATCCCGACGGAGAAGGTGTTGTATCCGCGATGAAAAAAGCCTTGAAAAGCGCAAATTTAAAACCAGAAGACGTCCAGTACATCAGCGCTCATGGAACAGGCACCCCTGCTAATGACAAAGCAGAAACGATCTCTATTAAAAAGGTGTTTGGGAATAAACCAGAACATCTTGCAATTAGTTCAATAAAATCAATGATTGGCCATACTATGGGTGCTGCTAGTGCCATAGAAGCTATCACCTGCGCCTTAGTAGTTCAAAACGATATTATCCCTCCCACGATTAATTATGAAACCCCGGATCCGGAATGTGATCTGGATTATGTGCCAAATGTTATGAGAAAACAGCAGGTAACTATTGCATTGAATAATGCCCATGCCTTTGGTGGTAACAACAGCTGTCTGGTTGTAAAAAAGTTCACACATTAAAGCTTCATGGTTCGGCAATTGTCGGTGAACGAGTATCTTAGAGACGAGGTTTATGATGGAAAAAACGCGGATTGTTATTACAGGTGTTTCGGTTATCTCGCCCGTTGGAGGCAACAAAGAGACTTTTTGGAATAATTTAACCAATGGCGTATCGGGTATTAAACCTATTACCTTATTCGATGTAAGTAAATATACCAGTAAACATGCCGGTGAGATTCCTGATTTCGACGCCAAGATATATCTTGGACAAAAAGGAATCCGCCATATCGATAGAACCTCCCTCCTCGCATCTTCTGCAACGGTCTTGGCCATCAAAGATGCTAACTTGGAAAATAACACTTACAGTGGAGATGAATTAGGTATAGTTATAGGTTCTACGTATGGAAGCATCGATAGTATCAGTTCCTTTGATTTTCAGTCATTACGTGAAGGGCCTAATTATGTAAATCCTATGGATTTTCCTAATACCGTGCTGAATGCACCCGCGAGTCGCGCCTCTATTTTTTGCAAGGCTACAGGACTATGTACTACTATATCAAATGGTGTTACCAGTAGTGTTGATGCCATTATCTATGCCTCTGATTTTCTTAGAATGAGTCGTGTAAAGGCTGTTGTTGCTGGGGGGGTGCATGGATTAACTCATGACATATTTTGGGGCGCACATAATTCCAAAATATTATCAGGAAGTAAAGATGGAACTTTCGAAATTTGCGCACCGTTTGATAAAAGGCGCAATGGGATGGTTATTGGTGAAGCATCGGCGTTAGTCATCCTCGAAACCTTGGAAGATGCGCTTAAGAGAAATGCCCATATTTATGCAGAGATCAAGGGTTACGGGACCGCATTTGATCCAATAATGGCCACGAGCAAGGGTTATCAGATAGACGGTAGCAAAAGAGCTATCATGAGTGCAATCAAGGATGCCAATCTTACACTAAATGATATTTCTTATATATCTGCCAATGCTTATTCTGGTGTCTACGGTGACGCGATGGAAACCAGAGTTATCAAAGAGGTTTTTGGTATGAGAGCGAATCTTATTCCCATAACCGCCATGAAATCCATGACCGGTGAATGCTATGATGCTTCAGGTGCAATGCAAACAATTGCTGCTTCGATGTCCATAAACACCAACACAATTCCCCCCACAATCAATTATAAGGAGCGCGATCCTGAGTGTGATTTAGATTATGTTGCCAATGTCGCAAGGGTCTTACCTGTCAAAAACGTCCTTATCAATACCTTCTCACGGTTGGGAAACAATTCATCCCTCATCATTTCAAAATACAAACAGTAATTCATGATGCCTTCCAACCGATGTATTCAATCCACAAATAAGGATAGTTTGTATCCTTATTATGATGTCATTGTAATTGGCGCAGGCATAGCAGGTTTGGTCTGTGCTGCTTTTCTTGCCAAAGGGGGAAAAAAGGTACTCATTCTTGAACAACACTCTATTCCCGGTGGTTATTGCACTTCTTTTAAGAGAAAAGGCTTTAACTTTGATGCGGCAGTTCATCATATTGGGGGCTGCGGGAAATGGGGTATTGTCGGTCGCTGCTTTAAGACATTAGGAATAGAAATGGATTTTTATCCTCTTGACCCAATGGATCATCTGATCTTCCCTCATTTTAGCATTGAAATTCCAGCAGATTTGGACGAATACATCGTCCGGTTGCAGGAGCGTTATCCTCTGGAAAGAGATAAAATAAAGGATTTCTTCCGGAATTTTATAAAGCTTTATCGTGCTACATTTAACAATGAGAAAAGCCAAATTATAGATAGATATAAGGATCAGACGTATGGCGAGATGCTGAATGCCTTTTTTAAAAATGAGGAGCTCAAGATGATACTTTCCGGTCAGTGGGGTTACATAGGGCTCCCCCCTGCTCAAGCTTCTGCTATTGGCATGTGCCAAATGATGATCAATTATCTCAAAGACGGCGCCTTTTTCCCTGCCGGTGGTACTCAAGAGTTTACTAACGCCATTTTTAAGAAATTTATTGATTTTGGCGGGCATATTATGCTAAAATCGGCGGTAAAGCAAATCTTATATGATGGTAAAATCGCTATTGGCGTAAAAGTAGAAGACGGCAATGAAATACCATCAAAATTGATTGTCTCAAATATTGATGCGTATAGGACTTTTTTTGAATTGCTACAGGGAAAACTACCTTTGCCATTCCTTCAAAAACTTGAAGAGATGAAGGAAAGTTGTTCCTTTTTCCTTTTGTACTTGGGTGTAAGTGAAGGTATAGATTTAAGCAAATTAAAAAGAGGATTTTATCATACGGCTACAGATATGAGTTCCATCGAAGATGAGTGGATGTACGTATCGGTTCCAACAACGATATTCCCTACCCTTGCGCCAGCAAATAAACAAATAATTTCTGTTGTTGCTTATACAAAGGAAGGGAAATATAGCGATGATGAGTGTTGGAAATCTTTTAAAGAATGTATGACGCAGAGGACAATAAATCGATTAGAAGAATACGTTCCTGACATAAAAAAGCATATTGAAGTAAAAGATGCGGCTACTTCAAAAACATTGGAGCGTTATACGTCTAACACAAATGGGGCAGCCTACGGTTGGGCGGTCACTGCGGATCAAATATGGGAGAATAGGCTTTCACCCAAGACACCAATTGACAATCTGTATTTGACCGGTCATTGGACAAGACCAGGCCCTGGAGTTTGTGCTGTAGTCTCTTCTGGTTGGGGTGTTGCTAATTTAATTATGGAGAATTGGAGGTAAACAACTTATGAAAAGGAAAATGATGTTGATTAATCCACATAAGCCTGGCAGGCATGGTGAAGAGAGTATAACGGTAATCGTCCAAATGCCATTGAATCTTGCTTATGTTGCTGCCCTTACGCCGGGCGATTGGGAATTTGACGTGATCGATGAGAATCTCGAATTAGCAATGGATGATAGTGGAGAAATTACCTTTAAGCCCGTTGACCTTGTATGTATTACCGCTGTTACCTACCAATCTCCCAGGGCATATAAGATTGCTACTGCATGCAGGGAAAAGGGTATGACCGTAATCATGGGTGGAATACATGCATCCGTAGTGCCTGAAGAAGCTGCAAATTTCGTTGACTCTGTTTTTGTAGGTGAAGCAGAAGAAGTATGGCCACAGGTCATAAAAGATTTTGAAGAAGGAAAACTAAAAAAGGTCTACCAGGGTGGATTACCCCCCCTCAGCCTGATGAAAAAGGTATATCCCAATCGGGAACTTATGAAGAAAAAATATAATTATAAATTTTCTTCCATCGTTACAACCAAGGGATGTCCGAATTATTGTGATTTCTGTAGCGTACCCACATTCCAAGGGAGGAAATTCAGGGAAAGACCTTATGAAGATGTGCTCGATGAGATGGCGGCAACTGATTATACGGGTTTAATGTTAGCAGAGGATAACTTCTATGGCCATGGTAAGAAGTCAAACGAGCGGGCGCGGGATCTTTTCAAGGGAATGGTGGAGCGTGGGATTCATAAAGACTGGCTGGGATTCACAGCGTTGAATATTTCTCAGGATCCGGAAACTCTGGATTATATGGCCAAAAGTGGCAATTTTGGTATGCTTGTCGGCATCGAATCTACCAACGAAACTGTTTTAAAGAAGATGAATAAGCAGGTAAACCTGAAGTTGGGCACCGATAGTTATTTTGATTGTATTCAAAAGATTCATAATGCTGGCTTAGTTGTTTGGGGGTCAGTGGTGTTTGGGGCAGATGGGGATGACAAAGATTCCTTTAAGAGAATGACCGATTTTATATTGGAGAATAATATTGATATTCTGACCTTTGGCATTAACTGCCCATTCCCCAAGACACAACTTTATGCGAGATTAGATTCAGAAAAGAGGATATTCAGGAAAAATTACCCGGAAGATTGGCAATACTATGATACGGCACATGTGGTTCATCGTTTTGTAGATATGACATTGGAAGACTTTATTGAAGGTATGCAATATATCTATGATCATATTTACGCAAGTGATAACCTAAGGACTCGTTTCAGAAATTCTATTAAGACAACGAAAAATCCGAGAAATTCAATGTTTGCATTCAGGGTAGGTTCTGATTGGAAACAAGTGTTCGAACAAGTCTTACAGAATTTAAAAGAGTTGTATGATTCAGGTGATTATTACAACGACTGGTATAAATCAAGTGCAGTAACTGTTTCAAAACCCCTTATGGAAACGGTCACTACATAGCGCAAATAAATTATATATCCTGATAACAGATACCTTAAAGGCACATCAAAATATATAGATTCTGATGTGCCTTTATATTGTAAATTTCATGTGTGGTGGAAATCTTGTTGTGATAGATATCGTTTAGGTAGTTGATCTTTGTAAGTAAATTTTTTATTTCTAAAGGAGGTGAAAATAGTATGATAGGCAAATTGTTATCCCTTTCTATGGAAAAATCAATTATCCCTGATATTAGCCCAAAGGCAATTATGGTCATTGCCATTGCACTTATATTTGTTATCCTGTTTACATGGAAAAAGGAGGGATAATTGCCTGAGAGAATCTCTGCCTTTGATCTTATAATCATTGGTGGTGGGCCAGGCGGTTATGTTGCAGCAATAAAAGCCGCCCAGTCAGGAATGAGGACTGCTCTTATTGAAAAGGGCAAGGTTGGCGGTACATGTTTGCATTGGGGTTGTATCCCAACGAAGGTACTCCTCCATTCATCAGATCTTTACATGAGGTTCCTAAGGGCAAGAGAATTTGGAATTGTTGTTGATAAAGTAAGTATTAATTATCCCCAGTTTCATAGACGGAAAGAGGCTGTAGTTGATCGATTATTTCAAGGAACACAATTTCTTCTGAAGAAAAATGGTGTAGAACTTTTTTTAGGTGAAGGAGAACTCACATCATCGGGGGGTGTCGTAATAAAAAAAAATGGAACGGACGTTGGCAAAATAACTGCAAAAAATGTTATATTGGCTACGGGTTCCGTTCCCCTCATTCCCGATAGTATTCCTCATGATGGGAAATATGTGCTTACCAGTGACGATATATTAGTGTGGGAAGAAATCCCAAAATCCATTATTATAGCGGGCGGCGGTGCTGTTGGAACGGAATTCGCGCACCTCTTTAATGTCTTGGGAACGAAGGTAACCATTATTGAACTCTTGGAGGATGTCCTTCCCGCAGAGGATAAAGAAATTAGTGCCACTTTGCGTAAAATATTTAACAAAAGAGGTATCGATATCCAGACAAACACCTCTTTAGAAAAGGTCATAATAGATAATGGCGTTCGTGTGGAGATAAAAAGAAAAAATAATGCACCTCAATCCCCTATCGCAAACGGAAATAAAGAATTTATAGAAGCCGATCATTTACTTCTCGCCTTAAGCAGAAAGCCTGCGTTATCTGACATTGGAATTGAAAAATTATCACTAAGTTTCAAAGGAAAATATCTTCAAACCAATGAGGTTATGGAAACTGACAAAGCAGGGCTTTTTGCCATTGGTGATATTACAGGCCCTCCCCTCCTTGCTCATAAGGCATCGAATGAAGGTCTGCTTGCCGTTTCTCATATTGCCGGCAAAGAGACCACCCCAATAAATTACCAGAACATACCTGGAGTAACGTATTGCCTTCCGCAGGTAGGTAGTATGGGACTTACTCAGGAGGAGGCGGAAAAAAGAAATTACAAAACACGGGTAGGAAAATTTCCCCTTATTGCAAATAGTAAGGCAATTATTGATGGTGAATATGAAGATGGATTTATAAAGATTGTTACGGATGATAAATATGGGGAGATACTGGGAGTGCACGCTATTGGGCCTAACGTAGGTGAATTAATGTGGGGTATGTCGCTTGCTACTATTTTGGAAGGAACGGCTCACGAATTGCTTAATACTATTTTTCCTCACCCTACTCTTTCTGAGGCTATTCTGGAGGCTGCCCATGCGGTGGTTGATAGACCCATACATATGTAAATATAAGTGTACGTTTTGGAGTTTTAGGAAAACCGAATTTAATCAATACACCACGAATAATCTATAAATTACCAATGAATAACGAAGCAAAGATTGCCTATTTTTCCATGGAAATTGGTTTGTCTAACGATATTCCAACCTATAGTGGTGGACTTGGTGTCCTGGCAGGAGACACTATAAAATCAGGTGCGGATCTTAAAGTACCACTTGTTGCCGTTACCCTATTATCAAAAAAGGGCTACTTTCGCCAGGATATTGATGGTGATGGAAGGCAAATTGAATATTCTGTGGATTGGGATCCATCCAGGTTTATGGTGTGCCTTCCTGAAAAGGTTGTGGTTCAAATAGAAGGACGCAATGTTTACATTCAGGCGTGGTGCTATAAGGTGAAAAGCGTTACTGGCGGAGAAGTGGATGTGTTCTATCTCGACACTGATGTTGCGGAAAATGCAACAGAAGATCGGGAAATCACTGCCATTTTGTACGGCGGTGATGTGCATTATCGACTGAAGCAGGAGATCGTACTTGGTATTGGCGGAGTGCGTATACTTCATACTCTTGGATTGCATATCAAAAAGTACCATATGAACGAAGGGCACGCCAGCCTATTGACACTCGAACTGCTCTTGATGTACAAGAGAGACGTTGAAAGTGTTTGGGACGAACGATGGATATGGGATACTGATAAGGTGAAAGGCTTGTGTGTATTCACAACCCATACCCCCATCGAGGCTGGTCATGACCGGTTTTCCTATGATCTCGTAAAGGGAGTTCTTGGGGAGATTGTTCCATTAGAGCTATTGAAAAGGCTTGGCGGGGAACATTATCTCAATATGACACTTCTTGCGTTAAATCTGAGTAAATATGTTAACGGTGTTGCCAAAAAGCACGGTGAAGTATCCAAAAATTTGTTTCCCGGCTATGAAATTAATGCCATTACCAATGGTGTCCATTCTTTTACTTGGACATGTGACAGTTTTAAACAATTATACGATAAATATATCCCTGGCTGGGCTAACGAACCTGAGTTATTTGTTCGCTCTGAAATTATTCCAGATGGAGAGTTGTGGGAGGCACATCTCCGCGCTAAATACGACTTAGTCGATTACGTAAAAAAGATTGCTGGTGTAGAGCTAAATCCAGATGTGTTAACCATTGGGTTTGCCAGGAGATTTACTTCTTACAAGAGGGCAGATTTACTATTTTCAAACCTTGAACGGTTTTTAAAAATGAGTGAAGAAGGGACGTTTCAGATTATTTATGCAGGAAAGGCACATCCAAAAGATATCCCGGGGAAAGAAATCATAAAAAGAATCGTTGATTTTACAAAAATATTTAACGATAAAATCAAAGTCGTATTTTTAAAAAATTATAATATGGAAATGGCCTTACGATTAGTTTCAGGAGTAGATATTTGGCTCAACACGCCATTGCGACCGCGGGAGGCATCGGGTACCAGTGGCATGAAAGCAGCACACAATGGTATTGTTAATTTTAGTATCTTGGATGGGTGGTGGATCGAGGGGCACATGGAGGGAATAACCGGATGGTCTATTGGCCCTAAACCACTAGAATCCTCACTAATAAGCGTTAATGATACTACAGATGCCGAGGATTTATATAACAAACTGGAAAACATTATTATCCCGATGTATTACAAGGACAGAGGCCAATGGATAAAGATCATGAAAAATTCTATTGGCAAAGTTGCCTATTATTTTAATACCCATCGCATGATGCGCCGATATGTCACTGAAGCCTATATACGATAGAGGTGGACGTTTAATTGCACGTGATTTCATTTAGTTTGTTACCGCCATCCCCCCTATTACTGAAAAACTGATTATTCAGTGCTTCTAAGGCATAAAGGTATGATAAAAGATTCTAAAAATATTAAGGCCATCATCTTTGACTTGGATGATACACTTTATGATTGTAGTGGTACGCTCGTTTTACAGGGTCGAAGGCAGGTAGCCAAAAATATTGCCAAGATAATAAACTGCTCAGAAGAGGAAGCATATACCCTGCAGATGGAAATTGAGAAAAAGTATGGAACCATTGTTGATATTTATGAAAAAATTGTAGCGCTTTACAATCTTCCAAATTCATATATCAAGGAATTGTTGGAAGAATTTATTCATATAGACATCTCCAACATTTCCCTCTTTCCAGACGTAACGGACACTCTGATACAACTTAAGGTACAAGGTTACAAGCTAATCCTTGTTACCTCCGGGGAGAAAGAAATACAAGGCAAAAAGATCAATGTGCTCGGTTTAAATGGTGGTTACTTCGACGACATTTTCGTTGCAGATAGAAATGGTAGCCAGATAAAAAAGGGCTGTTTTCAAGAAGTTATGCGCCGATATAATTTAAAACCAGAAGAAATTATGTGCATAGGAGACAAGATTGATGATGAATTAACTGCCGGTAAGTCTTTGGGAATAACTACGGTAATGTTTGAACATGGAAGGCATTACGAGGCGTACCTGAGAGAGCCACACAAATACATCAAACCTGATTATTCTATCAAGCATATTAAAGATATGCTTTAATTAAGGATCGCGAACTGCTCACAAATTACCTAATTCTTACACACACGCCGATCACACCACCATCCCAATAATGACCCCTTCAAATACGAGGTTACCATTTACCACACCTTGGGTATCAAAGATAGCTCTTCTTGAACGCAACTCTTTGTTTTTAGCGATAAGAATGAGTTTGTCGCCTGGTATGACCTTTCCGCGGAATTTAACTTTATCAATACCTCCGAACCCAAGGAATCGATCATCCAAAGTGGTTTTTTTGTAATAATAGGTACACAGCTGTGCAGCGGCTTCGAGCATAACTACCCCCGGCATCAAAGGGCGACCCGGGATGTGCCCCCGCACCCAAAATTCACTATTTGAGACATCTTTATAACCCACGATAACCTTATGTTCTGGGTCGAATTTTATGATACCGTTCAATTGTTCCATCTCATATCGGTGAGGTATTACGGCACGAACAGCCTCAATATCTATAGTTGGCTTATTTAAATCCAAGCTACTTAAATCGATCAGGATGTCTTGTGGCA
Source organism: Planctomycetota bacterium (assembly GCA_030837315.1). Taxonomy (GTDB): domain Bacteria; phylum Planctomycetota; class Brocadiia; order Brocadiales; family Brocadiaceae; genus Brocadia. Next base: position 2,411 of record JAUPKS010000083.1, on the reverse strand, counting down.
TAACAACATATCAAGAGAGTTTCTTGTAGAAGTGAGTAATCTACATTACTGTTTAAATGACATTGAAGTTCTTCGTTTCATATTAATAATAATGTGTTACTATGTCAATCAAAATCTACACAATAAAAATCTGATTGACAATGATGATATGTTTTGATATATTTACGCCACCCTTGTTTATTATTTTATAGAGAAATGTTAGTAGTGAGCTTGCTGATAATAGTTAAAGTTTAATTTTAGTGCATTGTTTTATGACGAGGAGTTGATATAGATGAGAAAAATATATATCTCATTAATGATTTTTGGTACGCTTATGTTCGGTATTGGTGTAGCAAATGTATCAACGCTTATCACATCTGCAGTCGCTGGTGCCTGCGAGTGTGAAGGATGCCCCTGTAGCCATTGCTCAGGAAAATCCAAGGTTTGCAACTGTAAGAAATAACTCAGTATGATAAATCGCTTCTTTTTATTTTAATGGTTTGTAAATCCAAAAAGCGCCTTATATTAATGGTAAGGCGCTTTTTGATTTTCACTGTTTAAGGATACATTTAATGAATACTTTCATGGCTAAAAAAGAAGGTGTGAAAAGGAATTGGTATATAGTAGATGCCAAAAATATGGTCTTGGGAAGAATGTTAACTACCGTTTCCAGGGTCCTTCAAGGTAAGCATAAACCTGAATATACGCCCCATGTTGACGTGGGTGATTTTGTTATCATTACGAATGCTAGCAAAGTAAAACTTACGGGAAAAAAGATGCAGGAAAAGATTCACTATTATGTAACAGGCTTTCAAGGTGGTTTAAGAAAGCGAATGGTTGGAAAAACTTTAGAAACTGCGCCAGAAAAGGTATTCAACCGGTCGGTCAAACGAATGTTACCCAGATCAAGGCTGGGAAAGGCCATGATAAAAAAATTAAAGATTTATGAGGGTGCTGAGCATCCGCATCAAGCGCAACAACCAAAAGAACTGATTATTCGCAATTAATTAAGGGAGAGAAACGTGACTGCAGAACTATATATATTGGGTACAGGAAGACGCAAATCATCTATAGCAAGGGTAAGGATAAAAAAGGGAAATGGGAAGATCGTAGTCAACGACAAGGATTTAGATAGTTATTTTCCTGTCGATAGAGATAAAGGTATCATACGATTGCCCATGAAAGCTACTAAAACTTTAGGGGAATTTGATGTATTAGTGAATGTTAAAGGAGGCGGCATAACTGGTCAGGCTGGTGCGATATCCCTTGGGATTGCGCGTGCACTCTTCAAATCCAATCCATCCCTTGTTGAAAGCTTGCGTGAAGGCGGTTTTTTAACACGAGATAGCAGAATGAAAGAGCGGAAAAAATATGGTCAAAAAGGCGCAAGAAAGAGCTTCCAATGGACAAAACGATAACTTTTGTTTTATTAATTTCCTTATAATAATGCGTTGATAACTTGATTCATTCTTCGAAGTTAGCTGCTGGTTTAGATTTTTTTTATTTGAGCTATCGTAACTTATCTGGTAGATCTCTAGAGGTTGTTTCTGACAAAAAATAGGTTCTATCACAGATGGTGTAGCTCTTTTCATGGATAGATGTGGCTATTTAAATATTTGCAGGATAAATAGTCCATAACCAAGCGGGAAATGAAGAACCTGATGTACCAACCTTAGTTTTGTTGAACAAAGCAAGCTCATAACGGATGTACTCGGTTACTACCTTGTCAAAAACTTTCCTGCAAAGTCTAGTGGAATTAGCTATTCATGCATCCGATGAGTAGGCATTAAGGCTTTTAAATTTAAATCTCTTCTCCATTTTTTATTCTGTAAACTATTTTGCTGTAATTGTTGAAATGGTCTGCTGCCATTTCCAGGCAGAAATCATCATGTCGTCTAATCCGTACTTAGGTTGCCAGCCTAGTTCCTTCCTCGCAAGATCATTATTGGCATAAATTGCTATCACATCCCCGATTCTTTTTGGTCCGACCTCGTGATTCAGCTTTTTCCCTGATACTTTCTCAAAGGATTTGATTGCTTCAAAAACAGTAATGCCATTTCCAGTACCAAGGTTGAATAAGCTGCAAGCCTCAAGATTTTTACCCTTTAGCACAAAATCAAGCGCTTTAATGTGCGCATCTGCAATGTCGCTGACGTGTATGTAATCTCTGATGCAGGAGCCGTCTCTGGTTTCATAATCACTGCCGTGGACGTACATTTTAGGGATAAGTCCTGCGGCGGTCCGGGTAATCACAGGCACCAGGCTTGTAGGAGGTCCTAGCGGTAGTTCACCGATTTTTGCACTTGGATGAGCGCCAGCAGGATTAAAATAGCGGAGCAAAACAGATTTGAAATCCGGAGTGTATTTAGTAAATGATTTCACCACTTCTTCTCCCATCTGTTTGGTATGAGCGTATGGCGATTCAGCTTCGA
>JAUPKS010000082.1 GCA_030837315.1 Planctomycetota bacterium | reverse complement strand
GGGTAAACGAGCGCTATCGTAAAGAGATACACCTTAAAAGACTTCTCGCGATTTATGAAGAAATACTAGAAATAAGAAGGCAGAAAGGCAGGAGAAAAGGTGTTGTTGCCTAAAATTTTGCCTGATTCGTCATTCCAAAAATTTTTTAATATCTTGAACCGATATAACTTTAGATTTAAAATTAGGCAAACCTTAATTATGGAAAGTATCGAAGTTGGGCAGGAAAAATAAAATGGGGCCATTAAAAATAACCTATATATTACCCGTATACTGGCCAGCCATTGGCGGCTGTGAGATCCATACAAGGGAAGTGGTCAAAAGAATGACCAAAGGCAAGCAAGTTAAAGTTATTACCCTTATCAACAGTCAAAAAGAGAAGTTGCGGGCTGACAGCCTCTGGAAGGCCGCAACTATCTACGCATCAGGAATTAACCAGTTTTACACGGACGAAGGGGCAGAGATACATAAAATATCGCTTACACTCCCATGGAAGGTATTTCTGTATCCCTTCATGAGATCTGCACGGTTGTATCAGAGAACTGAACCTTTGTCCATGATGATTCTTACTCAGCTATTTCAGCATAAAATAGCCCCTTTGCTATCCGATGGCTCTTTGGTGCATTCCGTTTTTGGTGGTTTATCATTCTTGAGTTATACAGCTCTTAAGCTTTCCATGAAAAAAAATATTCCCTTCGTATTTACTCCATTACTCCATCTGTTTTATGAATCGTGGCAAAAAAATCCAGGTAACCATGAAAACACAGGAAAGAAATTTGAATACGAACCCAAACTACATTTCTCCCCCATGTTTTATCATGACAGATACTGGTTAGAGACATGTAAAAAAGCTGATGCACTTATTACCATGACAGAATATGAAAGACAATTTTTCATTTCTTCGCTCAAAATAAGTCCCAATAAGGTCCATCATATAGGGGTGGGACCCGTTGTATCGGATAAGCCAGACCCTTTAAGAATTAGGGAAAAATACAAAATCTCCCGTAACCAAACAATGGTTCTTTTCGTTGGACGGAATCATGAGCTAAAAGGGATTGAGGAGCTTTGCATGGCTGCCCGATTGGTGTGGAATAAGCATCCAAAGACAATTTTCTTTTTTGTTGGCCCGAAGGAAGGAAAATCCAGTGATATTCTGGAAAAATATAGAGATACAAGAATTATAGAAGTAGACAAAGTAAGTCTTGAAGAAAAGACTGATTTTTTGTCTGCATGCGATGTGTTCTGTATGCCATCAATCCATGAAAGTTTTGGAGGTGTATTTTTAGAGGCATGGATGTTTGAGAAACCAATTATTGGATGCGACATTCCACCCATAAAAGAATTGACTGAAAATGGGAAGGGTGGTTATTTGGTAAATTTAGCACCAGAGGAGATTGCCGAAAAGATTATTGAATTAATCGAGCATAAAGATACAGCACAAAAAATGGGCATGTGGGGAAAACAGAAAATACAAACTACATATAACTGGGATATTATCGCAGATACATTAAATCGAATCTATTCTACCTTGATAGCAAACAGGTAGGTTCGTAATAAATTACATTTTATTTATATCATTCAAGAATGACCGTGAGGGAATAGCTACATGCAGAAAGACCGGCGGACAATTATCTGCTTTTCTCATCTGGCCTGGGATCGTAATCTTTTTCAGCGCCCACAGCAGTTGATGCTACGGTTTTCTAAAAGGTTTAATGTCCTTTACGTCAGCGGTTATTCATTCCGGCAATTTTTTATAGATCTGTTTCATAGGGAAAAAACCCATAGTTACCATGTCACGGATACCCTTGCAGTGTATTCACCTTTTGCACTACCCACCATGCAAAAGCACTTTTCTATAATAATACATCTGAATAAAATGCTGTTATCGTTTCTGATTAAAAGAAGGCTTAAAAAATTAAAATTTAACAATCCGATACTCTGGATATACCACCCAAGGTACGTCGATACGATTGGAAAATTTAAAGAGGGATTACTTGTTTATGACTGCATGGACGATTTTACGTCACTCCTTTCCGATTATGAAGACAGGGAAAGAAATGCCGGGGACGAAAGAGCGCTTTTGAAGAAAGCAGACATGATTTTTGCAGGAGGCTATAGCATCGCAGACCTCAAAAGAGATTCAAGGGATCGTATCCATGTATTCCCATCGGCTGTTGAGATAGATCATTTTAAGAAGGCCCTTTCAGACAACCTGGCGATGCCGGATGATATTGCGGATATTCCACACCCGATTCTAGGCTATTGGGGGGCAATTGATGAGAGGGTAGATCATGAATTGTTAAAAAGGCTGGCAATCAAGCACCCTGAGTGGTCGATTGTACTGTTAGGCCCTATTGTTAGACACAAGATCGGAGGCATTTCTTATCTAAAAGAGACCAAAAACATCTTTTGGTTGGGGCCAAAAGACTATTCTTTACTCCCCAATTATGCGAAGGCATTTGATGTCTGCCTGATTCCCTTTGTCTTGTCAAGGGAGGGAAAATTCCTTAGTCCGACAAAAACACTGGAATACCTCGCTACCGGCAAGCCTGTAGTTTCTACTCCCATAACTGATGTTGTAAAATTTTATCATGGTGTGGTCAGGATCGCGGATGGCCCGGATGAGTTTGGAATAGCAGTAAAGAGGTGCATGGAGGAAGATAGCGCATCTATGAAACAAATAAGAGTAAACTTTACCGAGAATAAATCCTGGGAGGATACCGTGGAGAAAATGGAAAAGCTGATTTTGGATAAAATAGAAGAAAAGTCATCTGTGAAGCATTTTATAAGAAATAAATGAAAGGGCATATGAAAAGAATTATCATTTTAGGGGCTGGACCTACCGGTCTTGGGGCAGCCTACAGACTCCATGAAATCGGATATGAGAACTGGAATATCTATGAAAAAAACAATTATGTCGGTGGCCTTTCTGCCAGTTTTCGGGATAACCAAGGTTTTACCTGGGACGTCGGAGGGCATATACTATTTTCAAACAACGATCGATTCAACCGGTTAGTGGATGATTTATCACCCAATGATATGCTTACTTTTAAGAGAGAGAGTTGGATATGGCTTAAGGATAGTTTTATTAAGTACCCTTTTCAGAACAATTTTCACATGCATCCGGATAAGGAACTTGTGTTTGAATGCGTTTCAGGACTTTTTGAGAACCTTGATAAAAAAGTCCCTTATAAAAACTTCGAGGAATGGATCTGCCATTTCTTTGGAGAAGGAATTGCCAGATATTTTATGATTCCCTATAATAACAAGGTGTGGGCATGTCCTTTAAGCAAGATGGATTATAACTGGATAGCCGAAAGGGTAAGCATTATCGATATCAAGAGGATTCTTAAAAATATCATCTCTCAGCAAGATGACAGTGAATGGGGGCCTAATAATACGTTCCGATTCCCTTTATCTGGGGGTACTGGTGGTTTGTTTCATAAATTTTTACCATACACCCGCGGTCGCCTTTGTCTCAATAAAAATGCCGTAAGAATCAACCCTGAAAGAAAGGAGGTTGTTTTTGAAGATGGAGAAAAGGCTTCTTATGACGTATTAATCTCCACGATACCTCTCACGGAGCTCTTAGATAAAATGGAAGACAAACCGGAATGGTTAGGAAGGTCTGCAGAAGAATTCCTCTGGAGTGGTGGATACATGGTAGGCATTGGCATTCAAAAGCCTTGCCCCAGCAATAAGAACTGGATGTATTTTCCCGAAAATGATTCTCCTTTTTACAGAGTTACCTATCTCTCCAATTATTCCCCAAACATGACACCTAAGGGGGAATTTTTTTCTTTTCTGGCAGAAACCTCTTACTCAAGGTTTAAGACCGTGTCAAAAGAAACCATCATAGAGAAGACGATCCAGGGATTGATCAACTCAAAACTCTTAAAAGAAGAAGACAGGTCCCTGATAGTTTCAACATTTCTCATTGATGTGCCGCACTCTTTCCCTATCCCTTTCTTAGGGAGAGACACCGCTATAAAGAACATTCAGTCATTTCTATCAGAATGTACAATCTATTCACGAGGAAGATTTGGGGGTTGGAAATACGAGGTTGGCAATATGGACCATTCGGTAATGCAGGGAATGGAAATTGTAAACAGGATATTATTTGATGAAAAAGAAACTGTATATAAGATTTAACTTCGTTCTATGATGCAACTAATTAAGTCGTTAAAAAGAGAGATTTCATACCATTTAGGACTGGGATACGCCCCACCTCCGGAATCAGTAACAATAGAAGTTGACTATAGCTGTATGTTTCGATGCAAGATGTGCCAGATGTGGACCAAAGATTTCAAGACTTCCCGCATAGGAAACAACAAAATCTTGTCGAACTGCGCAATAGAAGGAATTATTGCGGAACTTTGCTCTATAGGAGTTAAGTCCATATACTTCTGTGGCGGTGAACCCTTTTTAAGAAAGGATTTTTTAGACATTGCCAAATATTGTAAGTCTAAAGGACTGTATTGCTCTACTATCTCAAATGGATATTTAATTAACGAAGATTTGGCTAAACAAATAGTCACTTCAGGAATAGATTCCATTGGAATTTCTATCGATAGCGCTGATAGGGAACTTCATGATGAGATAAGAGGAATGAAAGGGGCGTTTGACCATGCCGCTGAAGGAATACGTTTAATCAAGCAAAAGCAGAAGGAGTACAATACTAACTTGCCAGAGGTCTTCATAAATTCTACAATTTCTTCAAAGAACTTTTTTGTCTTACCTGAGATAGTGGACATGGCAAAGTCTCTTGCTGTTCGAAGGATAAATTTCAATTATCTTTCGATCGTAGATCATAGTACAGTAGAACTTACCAATCAGACAATGGGAGAAAAAATTGTTGGTTCTCATACTTTTTCAGATGTTAGTCCAGATTATTTGCTCCAGAAAGAGCACATTGACCAATTGGAGATTGTGATAGAAAACATAAAGAGAAGAGGGGGCTCTGAAATTGAGTGTGCTTTAGACCCCGCACTGCTCAGCGGGAATAAAGACCTTTTATTGAAAGGCACGTTCCCTGTTTCGAGATGCAATCTCCCCTGGCGGTCTGCTATGATCACGCCCGTGGGCGATGTAGTACCTTGCGCTATGTTTACAAATTACAAAATGGGTAATCTGGGCGAAACTACCTTTCGTGAAATATGGAATAATAAACGTGCCAGGAACATACGAAGGCTTCTCAGTAAAGATCTTCCTCCTATATGCCAAAAATGCTGCATGGTGCATATGGATGCCCCGTCTTTATGGAAGAGGTTCTCCTATAAATTTCTAAAAAAGAATTAAATGTTAAAAGACGAAAACATAATTTGCATTTCCTGGTTGGTTTGGGATTCAATTCCCCTTGTGATGCACCAGATGATGACCAGGCTGGCAAGGAACAACAGGGTCTTGTTTGTAGACCCTCCCGTAGCGTATAGCAACCTGATCATCCGCCCTTCACTGTGGAAAGACCGCCTGAAGAAAACATTTCTGTGGTTCCGTGGAGTGCGACAGGTGGCTGATAACTTTTCTGTATATTACCCACCTCCGCTGTTATTACAGTATGGACACGTTAAAAAGGTAGATAGCTTAAACCAATCTTTCATGGCATCCGCAATTGCAAAAACAGCCCGCCGGTTGGGTTTTACGGACCCAATCGTATGGATATACCATCCCTATGCTATCCATCCCAGGGGAGAGTTTGGAGAAAAATTGGTTTGTTATGATTGCAATGACGACGTGGGTTTTTTCTTTTGTTATCACTTCAATAAGAGGAACCGATTGTCAGATATGGAGGAGAGACTGGCAAAAAGGGC
>JAUPKS010000081.1 GCA_030837315.1 Planctomycetota bacterium | reverse complement strand
TTAAAATACATGTAAAATGGTATCGGTTTGTAAAATTCCCCCCACGGTCCATCGCCTTGCGCAAGACCTACAAAATCCTCATACATTTGCTTGAGCGATGCGTCGGGATATTCATACGAACCCGGGGTTATATCAAGGGTGGGGAGACTATTTGTGCCAGGAGACATCTGGGCATTCTTTTTCTCTTTTTCAACAGCAAATATTCCAAACATACCATTCATCATGTGTTCATGAAAGTGACAGTGAAATGCCCAGTTCCCAACACCAACCCCTTCCCCTGCGGTAAAGTCAGCAACATACGACGTAAACGGAGCCAGCGATACGTTGTCTATCAACTCTCCATTTGCCCTATCTATCCATCGATGCCCGTGGGTATGAAAGGTATGCATCTCCTCTGATGTATTAATCACATGGAACCTTACCGTCTCCCCCACATTTGCACTCCAGACCAAACCGGGAAAAGCGGAACTGTCTCCGTTCATAAACTCAATATCACCGGATTTATCATTAAACGCCTCGTACTCAACTCCATTCACCATGTATGAATGCATGAATACAACAAACTCCTTATCTGGAGGATTTGTAATATCTTCTTTTGGCTCTATAATCAATGCGCCCCAGAGTCCGCGGTATAGACCTTCGTCTCCGCCCATTTCCAAAGCATGGGTGTGGTAAAACCACGTGCCCGGCGTGCCGGTAGTATCCCACTCATAAGTCCGCGAATGTCCAGGTTCAACCGTACTTGTAGGATTCCCTGCTATGTGAGCGCCATCATTTGCAGCGGTATATTTCACTCCATGAGGATGAACAGAGGCGGGAACTGCCAGCTTATTGGTAAAATGAACTCTTACTTTGGTTCCTTCCCGTACTTTTATGGTAGGTCCCGGCACCGTGGGTTTTTCGCCTTTTATACAATACCCCCATGCATCAAAAAATACGCCGGGTCTAAGCTCCAGGGCAACAGGACGCGCCTCCATTTCCAGGGAAACAATTCCATCTCTCCCTGATATGCAGGGAATTTCAGCATATACCCTGAACGTATGCAAGAAAAAGTGTGTCGTTATTATCAAGCCAAATACTATCCGTCTGGTAATCATGTTTTACTCCAGAGTACAAATCGCCTGTGGACACTTGATCCTGAGTACTGAACTGCCAACTACCCTGAATCGGTGGTTCAGGTTCTCCGGGCCGCAGTATTCGACCTTAAAATTTCCGCCAACTGCCACATCTGCATTTTGCCTGCCGGCTGCAATAACAAGAGCTACATCTTTTTTCAGGACAGGGCTTTGGTATACACCACCCTTTACCATCTCTTTTACCGCATCTATCTCTAATTTTCCCGTGCGTTCATACACCTTGTGGAGAAGTGCATAAAGCCGCGGACTCACTACGAGCACATATGGCGGGAAAAAGCCGGTACTCCTCAACTTCTCAACCGCAGACACCACATCCTGAAACCCATTACCGATTACAGACCAGTCGCTCAGTTTCACGATGTTACGGCCATTCACATTCAATAACCCTGCCACGTTCATGTCTGGCAAACCGTTAAAAACAAGATCATCTTCCCGGGCGGCAGCCGCAACAGCAGCTCCAATTGCAGCACTGATATCCAGGGGAGTTTCACACTTCCTGCTTGCTTCAATATCCCGCCAGAAAAGCCAAAAATCTTTGTAAATGAGCGGTATATGCGCAATCTCCCGTTTGAGAGAATGAATGGCATTGTCAGACTCTCCGAGCATGTCTACAGTTGCCCATGATGGTATTCCAAACGTATCGATGGGAACACACTGGCTACCTACACCGAGGGGCCCATACGTTTCCAGGAATTTTCTGCCCACGAGACATTTTTCAATGGTTTCGCAGACACCCCGTTGTAACTTTTCCCAGTCCTCGTGTCCCATCTGTATTTCTGGAGAAATACCTTCGCTACCGCATCCTTTTCCTCCCTCACATGCACCTTGCTGCCCTTTTCGGTTACCTCCCGAACCCTTTTCACCCTTACAATCACAGGAAGAATCAGGGGAAGATACTCCCAGATTTTTCGGAACTGTGTGGAAAGAAAGACATCCCTGATTCAGATACTGACAATCTTTGTGGACATTCCTTAATTCCTGGGAAGAATGACACGAAAAACAATCGTTTTCTTTCGTGCACTTTGCATAAACAGAAGATGTATTTTGTGGCAGGTAGAAAATGACAGATAGGGCAAAAATCCAGATAAAATGATATTTCTTATGAGACTTCTTGCAAACCTTCATAAACATTGCCTCCTTATTCTTCAAATAATTATTTCGGAATTCAAATTTCATTACCTTTGTGTTCCGTATTTCACCTCGCTTTCCCTTAAAGAAGTAACAATAACATAAATACTTGTAGTCCGCTCCCGTAAACAAAGTTGACGAAGAACACGGACAAACAAGTTTGTCCGTGCCACCATCTGTACAATATGCACACAATACATCTTCGTCATCACGTGCTGTGACTTTTGTAGTTTTTCAGACAACAAATTACTTCTTCGTCATTTAAACATTGTACATTATGATTCAGAAATTTCCATCACTTACTCTTTTTATCCTCCCGGCGTGTAATCTTAACACCCTCATTTCGATGGTATACGAGTATCTTTGCTGGGAGGCTTGGAGCCTTCCAAACAACTGCGCAGATCCTCTTCAATATGCTTAGAATCGGTATAGCCTTCCTCTATGTGTTCGAGTTCCCCATTCTTATAATAATAAATAAGGGGGATTTTCTTAACATTGTAAACATAGCTCATTTCCTCTTTGTCTTTTGCCCTGAGAATAGGGAAGGCAATCCCCTTTTTTTCCATAAAGTCCTTAACTTCTTTCCCTTTATCATCCAGCGACACCCCTATGATTTCCACGTTTTTGTCTTTATATTTTCCGTAGAGGGTGTTGAGTTCAGGGAGATGCTCCTGACAAACCTTACACCACGTTGCCCAGAAAGTTACTGCCACGATTTTATCCTTATTCGACCGAATAACCTCTTTCAAATCCGTAGAAGTAATGTCTTTAATATCCTTTGCATAAGAGACGTCCGATAAAGATATCATCGCAAATAAAGCTAAAAACAATACATTTCTGAAATGACAAACGATAGACATAATTCTCCTCCTTCTTTTTCTATCAGATAACTGTTGGTTTTATGGGCTGAAGGGACATCCTGCGCCCTTACCGTACTTGAAAATCTTTTCTTCCCCTTTTTTGAACTTTTCCATCATTCCCGGAGATCCCTCAAGCACAATACTATGCTGAGGCTTATCCGAAACAATCAACCACTTGGTATCCGGAAAAATCGTTGCTAGTTTTTCTCTTTCTTTTGTGCCTTTCACAAAAAGGACTGTTGCCACAACTCCCGCCTCTTCTGCAGTAGGTGTCGTCGCTATAACGGCGAGATTTTCATTCTCTGCCGGCCTTCCCGTTCTCGGATCCACCAGGTGCATATAAAATTTATCCTGTACCGTAGGATACCTCGAATAATCACCGACGAATGCCACCCCTTGATTCATTAAATGAAGAGCACCTACGATAGCATCTTCCTTTAAGGGATGAGGAACCCCTACCTTCCATGCATCTTTCCCGGAAGGAGCATTGAGCATACGGCTCATACTTCCATAGTTCATGCAAACATTGGTAAGCCCAGAATTACGAAAAAGTTCCAATGCCTTGTCTATTGCATACCCTTTTACCACAGGCCCCAGGTCTATTTTTGTGTCCCTATGAGCGAATGAAATTACCTTATCATTATCATGGATCTTTATATTTTTATAAGAGACCGCCTGAAGAAGAATTCCAAGCTTGTTTTCCTTTACCTCCTTTCGTTTACCCCGGTAAATTCCCCATTGCTCTAGTAACGGAGATACCGTTACGTCAAAAACACCTTCCGTAATCACCCCATAGTGATAACATCGTTTCATTACCTCAAATACCTCTTCATTGCAGGCAAAGTTAGTCTTCGCTGCAACCTTATTCATCGCCTGCAATTCTTTCCTGAAAAGCCTTTCAATCCGTTCTATCTCATTGAATGCCTTCGTTGCCAGCGAAAAGAACTGCCTCTCGCTGTCCGCTTCAGCAGCCACCACTGCTTTCACTCCCTCAATAACCCTTGCAGTGGTAAAAAGTTGCCCGTGAGTTGTCCTCGTGGAGCGGACTGCCTCAGGAGTCAGGCGCTGAGCCAGGGTTGCGGAGACGTGATTTTTTTTGATGTAAAATTCATGAATAAAGGCAAGCATCTTTTTTACGCCCCGACAAACTGCCTGTACAGACGTAGTAGCACCAGTAATCTTAATAATATCCTTATTCGTCGAAAAGGGGTCTTTTAAGGATTTGCCTTCAAACTGCTTCAGAAACCTCCTCCGGCTAACCTCTTGCCCACGGCTTTCTCTATAGATCATCACAGCGATATCAAGAATCTTTCCCTCGGTATTTGTACTGAGAATCCACGTAATTGGGTGAAAGCAGCCCATTTCCTCGGTAATAATAGCATACCGGTCTATCACTGTCCCCTTTTTGCCTAGAAAGACCTCAAAGGTTGCTTCAATATCCGGTCTTTTCAATAATCCCTTAAAATATTCTAGCCCTTCAGGAGTAAGGGCGAGGATCTCGGATTCGACCTGATCACATCCGGCAAAAATCTTAGCAATTGCCTCATCTTCTTCCAGGAAGACCTGAAGCTGGTAGTTTTCCGGTGGTTCCCCTTCTTCAAGAAGGGATTGCCCCGAAGATAAACCCGAAAAAGAAAGAATGCCCCACATCAAAAGCAGAAAAAGGAAATGCCGTTTCATAATCGCCGTTTTTTATAAACTCCTCCTATTTTTACAGAGGATAGAATGTCGTTAGGCCAAGAGATGCTTTTTTTATGAAATCCACCACGATCTTCAGAGAAAATACAAGGCAGGTTTCTCAATATCATTTTTTTACCGATGCGATACGTTCTTCAGGTAAAATTGGTATTTGGCGTAGCTGTGTCTCAGTTATTATTTGTTTGAGAGTCGGAAAAGACAAAATCCGAAACACAAAATTCGTGAGTCAGTCCTGTCAGGGTTTAAAACCCTGACAGGGTTAATGTTATTCATAATTTTTGTTCAACGTGTCAAAATTATCTTTGGAAAATACTATTGCTCACTGCCGCTACCGCTGCCAGAGCCGCTTCCACTTCCACCCAGACATTCACCGGCGCCACTGATATCAGCCTCGCTGGGATCTTCGCCATTGGGTCCCTTTGCTCCACCCGCTATCCAGCGTTCAATCTTCTGTATCTCATATTCCCTAAAATATGGCCCGCCAAAGGGCATGCGATGAT
>JAUPKS010000080.1 GCA_030837315.1 Planctomycetota bacterium | reverse complement strand
GCAATCCCGGCATTTGACACCTGGGGCAATGCTATACCGAGTAAAATCATACGGCGCAACACAAAAAATATGCCTACCTGTGGGCACACAAGTCCCACAATCAACCCTGCATAAAGGGCATTTCGTAAAAGAAAATGTGGATTCAGTATCTCTAATAGGTGTTCCATACATTACCGTAATCTGGGCAAGTCAGCGCCAAACGGATTTTATCCTTTCAAATTCCTATCTGGTCAATGCCATAATGTGCCCTGAAATGAGATTTCATCCTTTATTAATGGCGAAAGCAACTCTATACTATTTCCGATTAATACTTTATTGTCATTGATCCAAATTATTTTGTCTATCCATTTTGGAATACTATGAATTTCATGGGTAACCATTATGAATGTCAGTTGATGTTTTCTGTGTAACAGCGTAATAAGTTCCATAATCATCTTCTGCGCGAGAATATCAACTCCGGTGATAGGCTCGTCCAGCACGAGAATATCGGGTCTTGTAGCCAACGCACGTGCTATAAGTATCCGTTGTCTCTGGCCGCCAGACAATTCGGAAAATAATTGTTTTTTCAACTCCAGCATCCCGACATCTTTTAAGCACTGTTCTATCCAGGCGCGATTTTTGCTGGAAGTAGGACAGAATGGCTTTACCTGCCCGAACGTACCCATTAACACCACTTCTTCCGCTGTAAATGGATATATTTCATCCAATATCTGACGCTGGGGAACATAACCAAATCGTGGATAATGATCCTCGCCATAAACGATAGTTCCCTGGATCGGCGGAATAATCCGCAGGATGGTTTTGAACAGGGTGGTTTTGCCACAGCCATTTGGTCCAAACAAAACGGTAAATTCCCCTACTTTTAGGGAAAAATTAACGTCCTTGAGGAGGGGATGTCCGTTATAACCAATAGTGACATCCTTCAAGGTGATACAATTGTCGGTAGTCATGATTGTTTAAGAGAAATAATTCACCACAAAAAACGCAAAGAACACCGTGAAAAGACATTTAAGATTTAGCGTTCAATGCCGACACAATCAGATTTATAGTATAATCAAAAAAGGTTAGATAGTCATCTATTTCTTTTAGTCCCCCTACCATTATTGGCAAGATAACAACCTTTGCCCCTGTTTGATTTGCAACAAATTCGGGTATTTTGCGTTCCCGGAACTGTTCAATAATAATAAGTTTTACCCCTTCATTTTTCATCATGGGAATAATGTGATTGATGTGGGTGGGGGAGGGAGGGATTCCGGGTTTTGGCTCAAGTGTTTCCACCACATTGAGATTGAATCGTTTTGCAAAATAAGGGAATGTCTTATGATAGGTAACAATTTTTGTGTCACGAAATGGCGCTGTCATTTTTTGCCATGCTGATAATTTTTGATCTAGTCTTGCAACGAAATCCTTTAAATTGTCTTTATAATAATTACAATTTGCCGCATCATTTTGACATAGCCGATTGCAAATCTGTGTTGCAACGATCTTGCCATTCGATGGATCCAGCATGAAATGGGGATTTCCAAGGGGATGGACGTCTCCCATGGCACGGTCGAGTGAAGTAGGAGTTTCCAAAACAGGGATTCCCGCAGAGGCAACTAAGTATCCGGGGTTCCCAGGAAGTATTTTTTGGTTTCTTGCGCCGGTAACTAAGTTTGGCAACCATCCGATTTCCAGGTGCAACCCTCCATCTATAAGCATATCCGCTTTGTTGAGTTTAACAATAAAACTCGGTTTCGCATCCACAAAGTGAGGGTCTTCCGTAGGTTTTGCAATGCTGGTTACCTCAACTTTGTCCTTTCCAATTTCCCTGGCGATGGCGCCCAGATCAGGGGTGGTTGCAACGATATTTAATTTTGCATGGGCAACAGATGCCCAACCTAATACAAGCAACAAGGAAAGACATATTTGGTATTTTATTTTCATGGTATACTCCTTTTTTAAAATTTATGCGCACCATGCGAACCCAATAAAAATTCGAATTGTAGGAATACAGAATGTTCTGTACTATCACTTCCTAAGATATCATCATAGTTATACTGCAGTCGTATCTTTGAAAATTCCGATGGAAAAAACGTGAGATTTGGTGAGAGTCGCCAGCGTTCAAATCCAAGGGGATCCACTGCTTCCTCCTCTCCATTCACATAATCTCCGCGCAGTCCGGCAACCCACCGTTTTTTGAATCCCCAACAGATTTGAGAATACGTACCCCAATTGTCCATTGTCTCATCAGGCAGGGCGGCATCCACATCTTCGCCAGCCTCAAAACGCCTGCCCATGACCTCTGTCTGCCATGTTACAAAGGGGAAACCGCCAGAGGCATAGGAAGACTTCCATTTCCAGAACATATCGAGACCATAAATCAGGGTATCTTTATCCCTTCCTGTGGAATTTGGTCCAAAGGCAGCCGATGCACCCAATAAAACAGTCGTCTCATCCGTCACTTCAAAAGAAGTTGTAATACGTGGAGTGTATAGCATGTCCTCCATAGCGCGTACGCGTGTTTCAACGGCCTCACGCCCAAAGAGTTCCTCTTCATTTCTGAAGCTGTACGCAGTCTCTCCCTGGCTGTCCTGTACGGTAAAGAATAATTCTGTATAGTTGTCCGTAGGGGCAAGCCATGAAAGTCGTACACCGGGATTTCTCAGTCCATCGGGGCCTAAAAATCGACCATTGACTAACGGCTGGTCTGCGAAGTCCCATGCATGAGGATGAAATGGGTTTAATCTTCCAAATTCGGTAAAAAAGG
Organism: Planctomycetota bacterium; assembly: GCA_030837315.1. GTDB lineage: Bacteria > Planctomycetota > Brocadiia > Brocadiales > Brocadiaceae > Brocadia. The sequence goes on along the minus strand of JAUPKS010000080.1, from coordinate 674 downwards.
TGCCTGCCTTTACCTGCAAGTTTAGAGGAAGCGACATAGAGGTCAAGAAGGCTTCTTCTACTTCAAGAAAGGATTCTCCATCTTTATCGATTTGAAAAACAATGTTTGCCTGTCCCTTAAAATAAGGGTCGATAGCCCCCTCAAAGGTTGTTTCTAAATTTTGCACGGTAAATCCGCGCTGGTTGGGATCGTGTCCGCCTGTCTCAAGGGTTTCTAAGTCTTCCGCAGTGGAGCCTGCTGCGGCAAACAACCCGTCAAATGAAATATTCATATAACTCTTTCCCATGCTCAATAATGTGATAGGTTGTGCAGGCGACCATTGTTCAGCTCCTGAACTCATGGGTTGGTTAGTTGCGGTTGTATTTATCGATGATACCAACGACTCTGTCGCTTCTTCTTTCGGAGAGAAGGGCACGGCTTGGGAGGGTAAAGGAGCGGTTGTACGTGTGTCTGACTGTGGGGGCATGGATTCTTCTTCCGCATTTGATATGGGGACTTTTAAGATATCTGAATCCACCTTCGCAACGGCCTGCCTGTCTTCTTCTGATAATTGTGTCTTTTTCAGTTCTGCTTTTTCTTTCTCAAGGGTGGCGATCTTTTCCTGCATTTGTTGAAAGCGGGTATCATAGTCCTGTTTCATATTGACAAGAAGCTCCTTCATCCCTTGAAGTTGT
>JAUPKS010000008.1 GCA_030837315.1 Planctomycetota bacterium | reverse complement strand
TGCCAACGGAAGCCATTCAGAAAGTGGCAACGTTGGCGCAACGCACGATGGATTTCCCATGTACCATACAGGGAGGAGAAGTATGGATATCAGGCAGGGATAAAACCGTGAAGATTTGTCCGATAAGGTGGAAAGAACAAGAAAGTTAATTTGATTTATTGGGTTTTGCTTTACCCAACCCAACCTTACACAATTATGGCGTCCTTCCAGTCTGCGTGTGGTTACGAACAGGCAGATGGGATGAGTTGCCTTCGTGAAAAGGGAATGAATGTTTATCTATCTCGACGAATCAGGTGATCTTGGATTTGATTTCAGTAGGAAAAAGACAACGAAAAAGTTTGTCATTACTCTTTTAGTCTGTAATTCTGACTCAGTACGCAAAGAGTTTACAAAAGCGGTAAGACGTACTCTCAAAAACAAGTTGAATCAGAAAAAGAAAAACTCACGACAGATAACAGAACTTAAAGGAATTAATACCACACTGGAAATAAAAAGGTACTTTTTCAGAAATATTAAGAGTAACAACTGGAGCATCTACGCATTGGTTCTTAACAAGGTTCGAGTGGAAACGCATCTTCAGACAAAAGTTGGGAAAAAGAAACTGTACAATTTTCTTGCACGATTTTTAATGGAGAAATTAAACTTGTCTAATGTACAAAGCAATGTTGAACTTATTGTCGACAGATGCAAAAACAAGGAGGAAGTGAGAGATTTCAACCAGTATCTTATCAATCAGCTTGAGGCATTACTGCCCCTTAATACAGATTTAAATATCGTACATCTCACTTCTCATGAAAGTACGGGTTTACAGGCAGTTGATTTGTTCTGTTGGGGGATTTTCAGAAAGTACGAAAACAATGACATGGAATGGTATAAAGTTTATGGTGATAAGGTTGGATTTGAAACAGAGTATTTACGATGAAATAAAAAAAGCGGCCCCTATAATGCCTATTTCCTCTGGCTCATTGCCAACCGATGGAAGGGAGTACCAGAGGCACATTATAGGATTTACCCGCTAGTATTTAAAATATCAGAACATAAGCTGCTTGTCAATAATTATTATAGAGTAAAATCATGAGTCCTACCCAAATTGTTCAAAAACTGTGGAACTACCGTAACGTCCTCCGTGAAGATGGGATGAGCTACGGCGGCTATGTGGAGCAGCTTACGTATTTGCTGTTTCTCAAGATGGCAGATGAACGGTCAAAACCTCCTTACCTGCCTGCCTCTGGCGCCGGTAAATTACCAAGCCAGATTCCAAAAGAATACAACTGGCAGAGCCTGCTGAAAATAGATGGTGATGAGATTTTTGACCACTACCGTCACCTTCTTGAAGAGATTGGGAAAAAGACGGGATTATTGGGATTACTATTTGGAAGGGCGTAAAATGCAGATACTCGTTGATGCTGATGCATTTCCCGGTGTGATTGTGGATATCCTGTTCCGGGCAGTTGAGCGCGTTCGTGTTCCGTTGATTCTGGTCTCAAACAAGCATCTGAAGGTTCCTCGGTCGGTTTACATTTCGAGTATTACGGTATGTGCGGGATTTGATGTGGCGGATAATCATATCGTTGCGATGGTTCAACAGGGCGACCTGGTTATTACTGCTGACATACCGCTTGCAGACCGTGTCGTTGAGAAGGGCGGATATGCGATTGACCCGCGAGGTGAGCTTTATACGGAAGCGAACATAAAACATCGGCTGGCTATGCGCAATCTTTTGGATGAACTCCGGAACGGCGGTATGATTACCGGCGGCCCCTCTTCGTTTGGCCGGAAAGACATTCAGTCGTTCGCCTACCAATTGGATCGTTTTCTGACAAAATATTGTAAGAGCTGAGGGAATATAACAATGGCATGCGTGCAGACGCTCAATTCTTCGAACTGTTTTTGCTTACAGGAGAAGGTTAATAAAAATATTTTGATATTATTGATAAAAAATGTGGCACCGTTCCCTCCTGGCCGGAAATGCGTGGGGACTTCGTCGTGAGTCTTCGGCGTAAGATCAGACTAACTCTTAGCCGAACGATAAACTACCCGCGCTACAGATTCTGGAATAATGAAGTATTGAAGAATACTGAGGGAGTTTGGGAAGTAATAAGAAAAACAATGCTTGTCTCACCATCCCCTAACCCCTCCCATCGTTCGACTGAGCGCTCACGACGAAGTCAAGGGAGTGGAAGCAGATTCGTATATCCACAAAAGCATGAAGAAACAAAAATGGTAACACTTTAGTTTTTGAAAACCGTATTACCGATAAGCTCCGTAGGAGCAACCTGTTTGTAGCAAGACAGGATGTTATAGCAGATATCAGCTCCGTCAGGAGCGACCTGTCTCCCTATCAATCATATACAGGCCGCTCCTACGGAGCTATTTACCCTATTGAATTTTATTGCGCTACAAACAGATCGCCCCTAACGGGGCTACATTGTTTTTTATGTCTCCTGGATTTTTCAAAAAACTAAAGTGTTACCAAAAATGAAAGATTGGTTTTTGTATTTGATACGATGTAAACATGGAAGATTATACACAGGTATTACCACCGATGTGGAAAGAAGATTTGCAGAACATATAGGCAGTGATAAAAAAAGAGCAAAATGTTTACGGGGGAAAGCCCCGTTAACGCTGGTTATGAAAAAGAAGATTGGAAGCAGGAGTATGGCGTTACAGATTGAAGCAAGGGTAAAAAAACTACCGAAGATCAAAAAAGAGATGTTCGTAGATGGTAAAATCAAACTAAGGGAAATAAATATATGAACAAGAATAAAAACAGAGAACAAATGGAAGAACAGTACAAGTGGGATTTGTCCGTTTTGTATGCATCGAATGATTATTGGGAGGAAGACTACCGGAAGGGAGAAAAAGAACTTCCACAGCTCCTGGAGTTTAAAGGAT
>JAUPKS010000079.1 GCA_030837315.1 Planctomycetota bacterium | reverse complement strand
CACGGTACTTTTTTTGTGTTTTCTGATGATAGCTTATAGGCTTAAATTCCCATGAAACTGCAGATGCCTGTCGACCTTATTTCTTAATTCCTCTTGGTCCAGGGCAAAGCAAGGGCTGATCTCGATTAAACCCATGACATTACCATGAGAGTCCGTGGGGATCGGAACACCGCTATTTTGTAACCATCGTCCAAACAGATTAATCATGTCTTGCCTTGAGGAAGCCGGGGAGTTTTCCCCTTCCATATTTTTTAGCGGAGAAAACTCATCCTCGCGAAGAACCTCCATAATCACATTTTTTTTAACATATTTCAGTATATCAAAGATGAAACTCTCAAATTTAATAGCATTGTTTTCCTTGGGATCGATCTTGCCGCCATCTTCGCCCAAACATGTTACCTTTTTCATTGCGGCATGATACGGGAGGGACTCTCCCATCTGATATATTTTTTCAAGGAAACCGATATTTATCATGTGTACTGCAATGTTTCCAGCATTGTATTTCAGCGTACCATCCTCACTGTTTGCATACATATCCTTCCGGCTGAGTTCGCTATATTCGACCATATGTAAGTGCCCATCACTATATACTACAATTCCTACCTTTTCTTCAGGGTGGCATTTTTTGACTACTTTTAATGATATCTCTGCCTCATCTTTCAAATGATATCCAATAAAAATTGGATCCGCAATTTTTATTAAAACGTTGTCAATTTGATGAAAAAAGATGTTTTTGATGCCGCAATTCTTCATATCATTGAGAATGCCCTTTTCCTTAAGGGCAACAAGTACTCCTCCGTGACCATTGGGGCTCATTATGATATTTGATTTTGAATCCATCAATAAGTTTCCATTCAAATCAACGACGGGGAGCATTCCTTGGGTAAAAAAATATACCTGCTGAGAGTCTAGTCCAAAGAATTTGTGAGATTTGAAAAATTTTTGTGTTGAAGAGTCGTTATTTTTACTGGTCATGATGTACCATGGAATCCTGGTATTGTATCTTTTTTGCACTGCAATTATTTTTTCTGCATGAAGCTGAAAAATACTCTTTTTGCTAATTGGTGCAATGGGAAATGTTCCTTTCGGCCCGCTGATCCCTAACCTTGTTCCATCCCCACCAGCAACCGTGAGAATGGCAACTTCTCCTTTCCGTAAAGAATTTTCGCCAATGTGCTTTACCCTTTCTGCAATTTCCTTTTCAGTGTCATGCTTAGGAACTGCGATAACTTGTGGTGGTATTAAAATACCCTGCCGCGCTTGCGTGGTTTTCAATACAGCATCATTAAAAAGCTTCTTTATAAGAAGAAAATTGATGGAAGATATTTGGTCCAGGAGGCTCTTTTTTTCTGAAGGGGTTATTTCATTCCACCACGCAAAGACATGGGATTGCCCGTATTTATAGACATCTTCAATGTAGCTTGTGTAGCCAGAATATTCTTTTTCCAATGTTTTTCTTTTTGGGAGTTTGTTATCAACGCGAGGATGCATAAATAGCGAATTCGAAAATTTCATAAGTACTTCTCCTAACAACAGGTTAAAAAAACACAAAGACCACCTATGTCTCTTTAAATCTGAATAGCTATGATATTCTATTTTCATTTATGCACCGGGAAGGTTTGTTTCCTTTTAAAATTCAGTATTTTATCTCTATTTTGTGTTACTGGTACCTTCTCTGCATAGTAGTATATTAATATCTCACTTTTTTAAAAAATCTACAAAATGTAATAAAAATCTTTTCTTTGTATAACTAATTAAGCGTTTTAAAGCTTTTATGACATCTAGCCAAATTGTCTAAATTATCGGCAAAAGGTTTAAGAATTTTACAAAAATGATTATTTTTTAAATCAAATCTAAGAAATGTCTTAAGGATAATAGACCGATTATTTTTTATAAACAAGATAATAGATGATATAGGATGATTACTCAGCAAATGACAATATATTTTTGTCATAATTATTGAGCGGAGGCCGGATAGTTTCAAGGAATCGGGGTGTATATTTATCTGTTATCCAAGCTAACCTGAAGGGGTAGTGCTATATTTTCATGCCCTTTTGTAAGCTAAGGGCTTACATAGGTTTGGTTTCGCTTAAAAATCCATTATAGCTAATTTCTCTGGAAGGACAAGAGTTTTTCATCAGGCTTGTTTAACCTTTTAAGAATTTAAACTTGAAATACATTTGCAATAACAGTAACCTTTAGCATTATTTTGATAGGCAAAAGGAGTTCCATGAAAAAAAAAGTAATTATTATTCCGATCATTGTTTGTTTTCTCATTGGAATAGCCGTATTTGTATATATCCTTCGGGTAACTTCTGATGAAGCAATAAAGAGCCGTTTGTTGAGCACGATGAGGGCTTTTGGAGATGTTGCACTTGATCATGCACACGTGGATTTTTTAGAAGGAATTACTATCGACAACCTCTCGTTTGTTGGCACCTCTGAAGATACGCGAGGCAAGTCTCTTAAAATCCCTAAAATTGTGTTAAAACACAACCCACAAAACCTTATAAAAGGCCAACTCAATATTAGCAATGCTATAATCATTGAACCAGAATTAACCGTCGAAAAACCCACAGAGATTTGGTCGCTCCTGAACGCCATTAAGACAAACTTTGATAATTTAAAAATACCAGCCTATTGGGATGTATTAAGGCAAGGCATCGAGATCAGAGATTTGAAGATTCATATCAAGGAAAACCCTAAAACAAATACTCCAGAAATCAAGTTGTCGGGTATCGATATCACATTTTTGCCTTACGCAGGTTCCCTTAAAGATATTACCCTGAAAGGGAACATAGATGATGAATTTTTAGGGAATTATTCGTTTACCATGAGACTTCATCCCGAGATTCCCTGCCTCGATATCGAGGCCAATGCAAATAGTATCGTAATGAATGAGGGGTTTTGTGACAGATTCCCATACATTGGCAAGATGCTTTGGAAAGATTATCAACCTGTGGGAAAGGTCAATGTGTCCTGCAAGGCCAGTTTTAATAATCAGGATAAGCAAAAAAAGACGGATTATGTCATTAATGTCAACCTCAATGGACTCACGGCTACGTATGCGGATTGGCCACTTCCTATGCATAACCTGAACGGTGCGGTGGAATTGAACACGGAAAAGTTGTATCTGAAAGGAATTGTCGGGTACATAAACTGCGGGAATTACACCTCTCAGACTGAATTCAAGGGAGAGTTTGATCTTCACGGATCCAAAAAAACCCTTGTAATGACGATTCCTAATTTATTGGTAAACCAGGAACTTTTAAAGAATGTGCCAGATGTCGGCGAACAGGTGTGGTCAAGAATACGGCCAACTGGTTTGGTAGACCTGACCCTCCAGTATAACGAAAGGGAAAAACACGAGCGGAGTTATTTTCTGGTCGCGAATTGCAAGGGCTTGGAAATCAAGCCTCTGGATTTTTCTCTCCCTATTTCTTATGTGACTGGAGAGTTTAAACTAGCCGACAATGTCTTAGTATTTAAAAATGCCACGGGCCTTATTCAGTGCGGAGATCAGTCCGTTTTTACCGAAATGAACGGCGTTTACGACATGAACAGGAATAGAAAGATATTTAATTTTCGTGCCCCAAACCTGACTATTACTGAATCGTTTTTGAAAAATCTTCCCGACAAAACGCTTGGAGAAAAGCTTTGGACAAATCTGAATCCTGCAGGCAAGGTAGATATTAGCGCTAATTTTCAAGGTTTTGACGAGAAGAGCGACGATCGTACCATCGAGATCAATCTGAAGGATTGCGAGATTAAGGCTGGCACATATAAGATTCCTCTCTGGGGGATGGCAGGAAGGCTCGAGTTTGGCAAAAACGGATTTTCATGCAAGCGTATCAACGCCAATTGCTGCGGTGGACATGTAGAAGGAACGCTATCTATATCGACAGATCCTTATAAATATCACGGAGAAGTCCTTTTTTCAAGAGTTGCGCTTGAAGAATTAGCGCATCAAGTAACCAAGTCAGATAATTCACTATCTGGTTTACTTTACGGCAACATTAAATTTAACGGAAACGGCTCAGACCCTAAAAATTTTTCCGCTGAGGGGCAAATCACTGTGAATGAAGGATATCTCTCAGAGGTTCCTATTATTCTTAGTGTTTTCAACTTCCTTAATACCAGTCTAACAAAAAAAGAGAGTTTTCACAGTGCAAAAGTAAAGTTTACTATCAGAGACGGCATAATCCATATTGATGACGGAAGGGTCTATAGCGACACCATTGAACTTAACGGTCTAGGGGATATCAATTTTGACGGAGATGTTCATATAGATGTTGTTGCCGGATTCAACAAAGGTTTGTTTTCACAGCTTCCTATTGTGGGGAGGTTTTTTGATCTTGTGGTTGGTGGTGTACGAAAACAGTTGACCATGGTAGAGATCAAAGGAAAGTATTCAGATCCAGTAAGCCATTCAGTCGCCTTTCGACCCCTCACTCGATCCATCAGGAACATGTTTGAGATATTACCAAAGGAAGCACATGAAACTTTAAACGACGCCGAAAGCAAGAAAATGGAAAACGAGACTCCTTAAAGTATGATGGAACATTTCTTTTCACCAAGAACAGTTGCGGTTGTTGGGGCCTCTCGTGAGGAGGGAAAGGTGGGGCACGATTTACTCAAGAATCTGGTTGCGTATGGGTACGGGGGAAAGGTCTATCCGGTGAATCCCAGGGCGGATAATATCCTGGGAATCAAAACATACGCCAGTCTTAGGGAAATTGAGGATGCCATTGATCTAGCCGTGATTGTTGTGCCGGCCCCCCATGTATTAGCCGTGGTTGATGAGTGTCATTATAAAGGAATTGACTCGATTATTGTTATTAGCGCCGGCTTTAAAGAGAGCGGTATTGATGGGGCATCAAGGGAGCGGGATTTACTCCGGAAGATCAAACAGTATTCGATTCGCATGATCGGACCAAACTGTCTTGGGTTGATTGATACGAAATCAGCCCTCAACGCCTCTTTTGCTGCCGATATGCCCGCGCAGGGTGGCATTGCGTTCATTTCTCAATCGGGGGCGCTCTGTACTTCAGTATTGGATTGGGCGGTGGATGAATGTGTTGGATTTTCCAAATTTATCAGCATGGGGAACAAAACAGATATTGACGAGGTAGATCTTATACAAGTTATCGATAGCGATGACCAAACGAAGGTCATTCTCGGTTATTTAGAAGGGGTAAACAACGGAATGGCATTTATGCATGCAGCCCAAAAAATCACGAAAAAAACCCCCATGATTATAGTAAAATCTGGAGGCACTATGGCAGGCGCAAGGGCTGCCTCGTCACATACGGGAACGTTGGCTGGCGCTGAAAATGCATTTGATACGGCATTTAAACAATCGGGGGTTTTGCGGGCAAAGACAGTCGAAGAACTCTTTGACTATGCCAGGATATTCGGGCAGCAACCCCTCCCCAAAGGACCGCGGATAGCGTTGGTTACGAATGCCGGAGGGCCTGGAATTATTGCGGCAGACGCCATAGAACGGTCAAAATTGGAAATGGCAACATTATCTAAAAACACCATCGACCTCCTTCGTTCTTCCTTGCCGCCTATGGCAAATGTATATAATCCCGTCGATGTGCTGGGAGATGCAAAAGCAGATCGGTATAAATTCGTTGTCGAAACGGTAGTAGCAGACCCCAATGTTGATATAGTGCTTGTTATCTTGACACCGCAGACTATGACGGAAATAGAGAAGACGGCAGAGGTCATTGGCGAGATTTCGAATTATGCCGGTAAAACCGTGGCAACTTCATTTATGGGAGGCAAAAGGATTAAAAATAGTTTAAAGATTATGTGTCAGAGAAAGGTGCCTAACTATCCATTTCCTGAACGTGCAGTATCAGCTATCGAGGCCATGTACAAATATACCTTATGGCAAAAAAAACCCATTCCGGAAATGAAAGAAATGAATATGCAAAAAGAGCTGGTGGTGTCGGTCTTTGAAAAAGTAAGGCAAACAGGACGCCAGGATCTGGGCGAAGATGAGGCAAAGCAGGTCATTTCGGTCTATGGTTTTAAGATTCCCAGGAGTATTCTTGCTACCTCAGAAACAGAGGCGGTAGAAGCCGCGGCGGAGATCGGCTACCCGGTTGTTGCGAAAATTTCTTCACCAGACATCCTTCATAAATCTGATTTTGGCGGAGTAATCGTTGGAATAAAAAATGCGGCAGAGATTCGAAGGTTTTTTTGTGATATTACCCAAAAGGCACGAAGGCTTATGCCTTCTGCAGAAATAAAGGGCGTCTTAGTGCAACAAATGATTACGGGTGGCAAGGAAGTAATCCTGGGGATGTCGCGTGATCCGCAATTTGGTCCCTTGCTGATGTTTGGACTGGGCGGTATTTATATAGAGGTACTTAAAGATGTCACGTTCCGAATAGCGCCCATTGGATTAGGCGAAGCAGAAGAAATGGTACGGGAGATTCGATCTTTTCCGCTTTTACAAGGTGTGCGCGGCGAAAGACCCGTTGATATAAATTCTCTTACAGATGGTATTGTAAGGATTTCTCAGTTGGTAACCGATTTTCCTGAGATCATGGAAATGGATATAAATCCCTTGATGGTATTCCCCGAGGGAGGGGGTACCATGGCTATAGATGCGCGCCTCACGATATCGCAGGCAGGGGCAAACCACCATCAAAAAGTGACAGGAAACTGCGAGCCGCAGGCAATCAGCAAATGAGAATTGCTTACAGCCTACCGCCCACTGCTTACTGCGCGGAACAAGCTAAAAATTATCAAACGTTGCTTAAAATATGTCTTCATCTTATATAATACTCTATAAAAGGGGGTTATCATGATACCCATATTTATTGCCTCTGTCTCGCCTTTTTCCGGGAAGAATTTAATTTGTCTCGGCCTGGGATTACAATTCAAGAGGGATGGATACAAGGCGGGATACTTTAAGCCTGTTGGATTTTCGCCTGTCATTGTTGAAGGCGTAACCACCGATGAGGACGCCGTCTTCCTTTCAAGGGCACTGGAAGTTAATGAACCGCTCCAATCTATTTGTCCTGTAGTGTTAAATGATGAAATCATGGGACGCCTTATGGGTGGCGAAGAACTGAATATCCGTCAAAAAACGTTGACCGCCTTCAATCTTGCATCGGCAGGAAAGGATATTATGATCACAAGGGGTTTGGGAAGACTCTCTGGTGGCATATGTCTGCGTTTTTCAGAATTAGATTTTATCAAAGAAACCCATGCAAAGGTGATCTTTGTAGATAAATTCCAATCGTACATCGACACACTCGACGGATTTATCCACGCAGCAAAGATACTTGGGGATCAATTGCTGGGTGTTGTGTTTAATTTGATTCCTTCAACAAAAGTAAGCTATATACGGGAACTCATGGTGCCCTTTTTAAAAAGTAATGGTATAACCACCTTAGGTATTATTCAAAAAGACCGTATCCTTGGCGCTGTACCAATCAGGGAAATTGTCGACACCCTTACCGGGAAAGTCCTCTGTTGCGAAGACAAGGCAGATGAATTGATTGAACATTTCATGATTGGGGCCATGAATGTCGAGAGTGCCTTGAATTATTTCCGAAAGGTCTCAAACAAGGCAGTAATCACGGGAGGGGATCGGAGTGATATCCAGCTTGCTGCCCTCGAAACTCCGACAAAGTGCCTCATTCTCACGGGTGGGCTCTATCCAAATGCTTCTATCCTGGGCCGCGCCCAGGGGATTGGCGTACCGATTATTGTAGTGAGATCGGATACAGCAACTACGCTTGAGGCCTGTGAGAATCTTTCTGGATTCGTCAGCCTGCATTCCAAGTCTAAGATACAGCGTGCCGCTGAAGTGGTAGCACGGGAAATAGATTTTAAGACTCTTTACGCGCAATTGGGGTTATCGAAATAAATATTTCTACGGTAAGAATTATACGGCAACAACTCATAAAACATAATATGTTAATTTAATCATTACCGGTTTTCTGCATGCCTGGTAGAACGATTCTAAAATACCGTTCTGTCATTGCGAGAGCAAAGCGACGAAGCAATCTATCTTTTAATAAATAAGCAGAGATTGCTTCGCTGGTGATCGCAATGACTTTTCATTGCCATACCAATTTACAAAGACATGAACAACGCAAAGAAGGTATTTATAAAGCAACCGGAAAGGTTGTTGATGATGAACTCCATCCCAAATATCCAAACCCATCATAGACGGAATTGACAAGGTATTAGTCCATCATTACGGTTTCACCGATGAGGAACTGGATTTCATCATCAACTACGATATAAATTAACAGATGGGCCAGGGAAGTGAAGATGAGTAATTTTCGGCATGAGCTTTGGCATTTACTTAACGACCACTATAATGAATTTAGTTCTGATCAGAAAAAAAAGTTATAGAAATTATCGAAGGCTTGGAAGTTATTGACGAAGATAAAAGTGCCAATGCAAGAGCAACAGCCTAT
>JAUPKS010000007.1 GCA_030837315.1 Planctomycetota bacterium | reverse complement strand
GGGTCAACGACGTACACACAGTCTATATCGCATACAGGGCTGGGAACTAATACCTTTATTGGGAGGCATGGCAATGGTGGCGGTAATACCGACTTGAATGGAGTCGTCGACGATGTTCGCGTCTATAACCGAGCCTTAAGCGCCCAGGAAATACAGGACTTATATGACACATTTACTTTATCAGGCACCATAACACTTAATATGGTACTGAGCAACAATAGGGTAAATAGCATGCATGGCCCCATAAAGGCGAAGACGAAATCAGTAAATATCCGGTAAACCGGCATTCGTGTTTTTTTGGTGGTGAGTTGTTTTGTCTCTGTGTACGTGATCCCCGATATCTTTGACTGTTAATCCGGAAGCAATAATGCTAATGCTTTCCAAGCTTATGAAGCCGGAAATTCATAGGTCGTTATCCACAGACCAAGCCACAGAAAACCTTGAAACCTTTGGGAAATAAGCGCCCCCAGCAGGATTCAAACCTGCAACCTTTGGCTTCGGAGGCCAACGCTCTATTCAGTTGAGCTATAGGGGCTATGTGGCTTAATCTTCAGGAAAATTCCAAATAACAGGCTTCTCCGCTTCGTGATACTGCTGTGCTTTATGGTAATTCAACAAGATATTATTTTTCGTAAATGAGAAATTTCTTTGCCAAAAGGCAGGGATGATATGACATCTTTGCCCTTCTCAGCCCTTCTATACCCCAATCCTCACCAGCATTGGTGTAAGTTAACCCAGAGAAATCGCTGGCACAAAATTGCTGGTAGATAAATTGTGGCATACCGTGAAAGTTGTTGTTGGTTTTTTCTATAAGAACGGATGCGGTGTCAGGCGCAATGTTTTCGCCTAAAGTAATACCTTCTATACGACCGTTAATTGTGATGATCGCTCCAGCCAATCCTAATTCTTCCGAAAAGATGATTGCACATTTAGCGGCCTCTGCTTCGTGGACAAGGCTGTACTGATAATGAGATTCATTGTGGTTTGAAAGATTCGATTCCTGTATCTTCTCCCTTTTCCATTGATCAATCATCAGGAGGGCGTCTGCTATATGTTTGGGGCAGAACTTTTCGAAGGAAGCGTCGTAGTGCTTCTTAAAATAGTTTATCTCGTTTCTCTTCTTTTCGTACTTTCTGCCGGTGAGTTTTATAAGATCGGGCGTATTGTAGATGTAATCAGGATAACCTTCAATTATGCGGTAGGAACTTGTGTTAAAAAGATGCAGGAAGTCTTCGTAAACATAATTAATATAAGATTCAAAACCACTGGAGTCGTTAATTTCTCGCATTATGGAAAAACATTCACGGAGGGTGTTTTGAATGTTGTTTTTCCCGAGCGGAGGGAGCATCATGCACATCCCTTTGGAGGTTACGCCAAAGAGGCAGAAATTATCATGAATCACTTTCCATAATAATTCTATTGAACCTTTCCATATAAAATTGTTTGCAAAAGAGTAATCACATAAATTTACGTTTTCTTCCTTTACATATTTGTCAAATAGTCTTTTATCTTCAATTTTTAACCGGTTTAAACCATACAGCTTACATTTTTCTTCGACACTGATACTACGTTCTGTTATTTTCGAGAGGCTGGTTTCTATCAGTTGTAAAATGGTTTCTCTCCTGATGTGGTATTGCACTGAACTCGGCCACACGATGGAGGTTCGAGGTCTAGCGCAAACCATTGTAGAAGGGTGGCAGACATCCCCTGCGGATGTCTGAACCAACAACGATTGATTCGCATAGTGTTAATCTTGGATTTTAAATGTCTTAATGGTCTTATTAGATTTTCCATAAAGGCCTACCTTATGATACTTAGTATAAATGCTTTGAATTATACAATGCCTGAATAGATTTTCAAGGGTAATTACAATATTTATTTATATTACTGTATGCGATGGTATAACACTGTCTTTTGGTATGATGACTATATAATCACGAATCATGTAATTTCCTGCGTCAAATTGTTCTACTTTCTTTGTATTTTCTATGTTCACATGGTCTCCGATATGTACATTTTTGTCAACAATCGCACCAACGATACGGGAATTGTTACCAATGCCTACATCTGGTATCTTTTTTAACCGGTCTTTCCGAATATTCGCTTCTGTTTCGTAATAATCTGCACCCATAATGATAGAGTTTCGAATAAGCGTGCTTTTACCAACAATACTTCGGATCCCAATTACAGAATTATGTATTTCGGCGTTATCGATAATACAGCCGTCCGAGATAATGGATTGTGTAATCTTGCAGTCGTTGATGATTGATCCGGGCAAAAAAAGCGGGTTGGTGTAAATCGGCGCCTTTTCGTTATACAAATCAAAACTAGGGTTGAGTGAGGTCAGGTTCAGATTCGCCTCATAAAATGATTTGATCGTACCAATATCCTCCCAATAACCGTCAAAGAAATAAGCGAATACGCGTCTCTTTTTTATTATTTCCGGGATGATATCCTTGCCAAAGTCTGATTTATTGGTTTCTTTGAGTACGTCATTCAATACGTCAAGATTAAATATATAAATGCCCATCGATGCCAGAAGCGTGCGACCTTTGGCGCTAACACCACGCCTGTCAAAAGCGGCTGCATCGAGTGAAAGAAAGTCGATGGTCTTCTCATCCTTTGGTTTTTCAAAGAAATCGACAATGCGACCTTGTTCGTCTATCTTCAATATCCCTAAACTAGGTGCATCTTTTCTTTCTGCGGGGATTACGGAAATAGATACCTCTGCCCCATTCTTAATATGTTCTTTGATGAGTTGTTGATAGTTCATCCTATAGAGTTGGTCGCCGGAGAGTATCAGTGCAAAATCGATATTGGGTTGGTTAAAAAAACGGAGGTTTTGCCGAACGGCATCGGCAGTACCCTGATACCAGTTCATACTTTCTATGGTTTGGGTTGCTGCCAGAATTTCAATAAAACCCCTGGAGAAATTATCGAATTTATAAGCCCTGGTTATATGCCTGTGAAGCGATGCGGAGTTAAATTGTGTGAGTACGTAAATCTTATTAAGATCAGAATTCAGACAGTTACTGATAGGAATGTCAATGAGTCTATATTTTCCCGCAAGCGGGACGGCAGGTTTTGACCTTTCTTTCGTTAAGGGATAAAGTCTTGTTCCACGCCCCCCTCCCAGGATTACTGAAATTACATTATCCATTTTCAAATTTTTAAAGTGATGCGGAGTTGCTCGGTATTGAAAAAAACTTTCCCGATCTTATAACTACCGCTTTCTCCTCTTTCCGATGGGGGAGAAAGCGGTGGTTTGGAACACGACAGTGAGTGCTTCCACGATATTAAACAAGTACAACATTACATTCCCTGCAAGCTCTCATGCTAAAACGAAATTAGTTTAACAAAAAATCACGCATATTCAAGTTTTATACTCAAATTCTTTTAATCTTGCAATTGTTAATTCGTTTTGATAGGATGCCGCAAAACTTTTAGTCAAACATATTTGAAGCAGTTATCATTCTAAAAAGGGGGGTACTGGTATCCAGAAAAATCTCCTGGATGCGGGTGGTTTAACTTCGTGGTATGTTGTTTTCGCTGTGGGATTAGCAATAGGCAGTTTCTTGAATGTCTGTATTTATCGCATCCCCAAAGGAAAATTTTTCGTATCGTCTCGTTCATTTTGCCCGGCTTGTAACACATCCATTCGGTGGTATGACAACATACCCGTATTAAGCTATCTATTGCTATGGGGGCGTTGCCGGACCTGTAAGGCTAAAATATCGATACGTTACCTGTTTGTAGAGTTGTTAACAGGATATGTATTCGCGCACATGTATGTTTTTACTCAATATCGCCATGAATCTCCATGCGTCTTTGTTGGTTATATAGTTCTTTGTTGTGCCCTGATTATATCGACATTTGTTGACCTTGAGCTTTTCATCATTCCCAACGAGGTTACGTTTGTAGGTATTCCACTTGCTCTTGCTTTTAGTGTGCTCTGTCCAGGTTTGCATAACGAACCAAATACCTTGAGAAATTTTTCTCTTTTCGGTATTTACCGATTAGATACGTTTATCTCATCCCTCCTGGGGATGCTTGTTGGCGGAGGCCTGATATTTCTTTGCAGTGTTTTGGGAAAATGGGTATTCAAGAAGGATGCCATGGGTTTGGGAGACGTTAAACTCATGGGAATGGTTGGGGGTATTGTAGGTTGGAAATTGGCTGTGGCGATATTTTTTGTTGCTCCATTTTTTGGACTCCTCATGGGCATCCCCGTACTGTTACTTAAAAAAAAGCATTTGATTCCTTACGGGCCATTTTTATCATTGGCTACCCTGGTGTGCATCCTTTTGCAGGATTACTTTATAGGAATTACCAATTCATATGTTCAACTTTTTGTCGTGTTATTTGGCGGCTTCCATTCATAAATAAATACTACTGACGGTAAAAATACCTGATTCTTGTGGAATTAAAGTTTCTTGCGTTGAAAGGAGAGAAGAGTATTATGGTAAAAGGATGTAGCGTGGTGCGAAGTTTTTGCCTGATTGGGATAGCAGGAATGTTAGCTGTAAGTACAGGTTGTGCAGAGTTGAAAAGGCTGCGGCAGGAAAATCAGCAGTTAAATGAGAATCTGACAAACCTGCAGCAGGAGAATGCAGATCTGTCGTCGAAGGCAAGCCAGTATGAGAGCGAGCTGAATCGGCTTGAGAATTCGAGAATGGCGCTCGAAGATCAACTCAAGGGTACTGGAGCAACGGTAAGGATTAAGAACGGCGCTGTTTCCGTATTACTTCCGGGCGCCATATTATTTGACGCTGGACAAACTGCTTTGCGCCCTCAATCGAAAACAACACTCAAGAAGATTGCCGGCATAATCAAGACTGAAACTGCGGGTGAAATAGTCAGGATTGAAGGCCATACCGATAATGACCCTATTAGCAGACAAAAAGACAAGTACAAATCAAACTGGGAATTATCTGCAGCGAGGGCTGCTGCTGTTCTTCATTATATGGTAGAAGAATGTGGAGTTTCTCCCACGAAAGTTTATATTGCCGGATTCGGACAATACCAAGCGATGGCAGACAACAAATCAAAAACTGGCAAGGCAAAAAACCGACGTGTAGAGTTTGTAATAATGCCAAGGGGAAGCGGTGGATAGAAATTAACATGATTGCAATCGTTGACTATGGGATGGGAAATCTCCGTAGCGTAGAGAAGGCGTTTGAACGGTTTGGCTTTGATGTCAAGGTTACCGACAATCCCAACGAAGTCAGAAATGCGGATAAATTGGTACTTCCTGGCGTTGGGGCATTCCAAGACGCCATGGATGGCTTACGGCAGAGGGGCTTCGTAGAACCAATTATAAATTGGGTCCGATCGGGTAAGCCTTTTCTTGGAATATGTCTTGGTTTGCAGTTGTTGTTTTCTAAAGGTTACGAAGATGGTGAGCACGAAGGCCTTGATATAATTCCCGGCAAGGTTATCCGATTTAAATTTCCTGAAGACGGGACACCTGAAAAATTGAAGGTTCCCCACATGGGTTGGAATCAGATCAATTTCCGGAAAGAGAATATTCCTATCCTGAAAAATGTACCCTTCAATGCATATATGTATTTTGTACATTCCTATTATGTTTGTCCTGTGGATGAAGGCATTATAGCTACGGAGACGGAATATGGTGTACGTTTTACCTCTATGATATGGAGCAACAACATCTTCGCAACACAATTTCACCCTGAAAAAAGCCAGGAGTGCGGGCTTACCATACTCAAAAACTTTGGGAATTTGTAGCTTTTATTACTGGCAATTATATTGTGCAGCTTTACCACCCCTTTGCCCCCTGCCTTGAGAAGGAGAGAATGAGGGTGTGGCGAAAAACTTTCCGAAACAAGCATTTTTACAGGCAATTTAATATATATGCTCATTATTCCAGCCATTGATTTAAAGGGTGGTAAATGTGTACGATTAACACAAGGTAAAAAGGACGCAGAGACGGTTTTTGCTGACAACCCTGTGGATGTCGCTAAAGCATGGGAGGATCAGGGCGCTGAATATCTTCACGTAGTTGACCTTGACGGGGCATTTGAAGGTGCGCCAAAAAATCTTGCCATTGTTGAACAAATTATTAAACAGGTAAAAATCCCTATCGAATTTGGCGGCGGTTTAAGGACAACCCAGTCCATTAAAATGCTCCTCGATTTAGGTGTGGATCGCGCGATTGTGGGAACAAAGGCAATAGATTCACCCTCATGGGTGAGTGAACTCTGCACGACTTTTCCGGGACGCATTGCGGTTGGAATTGACGCAAAAGACGGTAAGGTAGCTGTGAATGGATGGACTTCCGTGTGCGAATGGGAGGCCGTTGCCTTTGCCAGGGAAATAGAGAAGACATCTCCTTGCGCCTTGATCTTTACTGATATCTCAAAGGACGGTATGCTGCAAGGTCCTAATATCTTAAGTTTAAAACAACTTTTAGCCGCTGTGAAAATTCCAATTATTGCATCGGGTGGAATCTCATCACTGAAAGATATCGAGGCGCTGAGTCAAATACCCCTTAAAGGTATGATTATTGGAAAAGCTTTGTACACAGGGCATATCAAATTTTTAGAGGCGAAACACCTCTGTAATTCACTGTGCATCAAAAAGTAAAAAATAAGGAATGAAATATCAGGCATTCCGAGAGTACTACAGGTACAATAGTTACAAGCCCCCTTCAGAACACTGAAACACGAATGCTTTTTGTAGGAGTGCTGCTTTATCGCTGTCAATCTGCGCCTTTAATTCCTCTACCGTAGTAAACGATATTTCATCTCTTATCTTAAAGAGGAATTGGACTTCGAGGTTTTGCCCGTAGATATCCTCGTGAAAATCAAGGATGTGCACTTCGATCTCCAGTGTTTCGTCTTCATTGGCAGAGGGTTCTCGCACAAATGTTGGCCTCAGGCCAATATTGGTCAACGCCAGGTACTCATGCCCAGCCCAGCGTATTTTTGTTCCGTAAACACCTCGCGGCGGTCTCACCTCATGATGCAAGGCTAGATTGGCTGTAGGATACCCCAGCGTTCTGCCCCTGCCAGACTTCTTTACGACAGTGCCCAGGACGGAAACGGGCCTGCCAAGCATCTTTTCCGCGGTTTCCAGCTCTCCTGTGAGAATGGTATGTCGAATTGCCGTGCTGCTAATTACTTGACCCCGATATATGGCTGGTGGACATTCGTATACCTCAAAACCATATTTGTCAGCCAATCTACGAACCATGGTGATGTTCCCCTCACGGTTTTTTCCGAAATGACAATTAAACCCCAGCACGATGCATTTTACACCCAACCAGCAGGCCAATATCTCACGGATAAAATCTTCCGCGGTCATCTGTGCAAGTTTTTGGTCAAAGGTGAGCACAACGGTATAATCCAATCCCAGACGCTCAAGCAATGATAATCGATGCTCCAGAGAAGTGATAAAAGAAGGCGATCTGTTTTCTATAACGGTTTTAGGATGGCGGTTGAAGGTTATTATAACCGACTCACCTTTTTTCGTCAGGGCGTGATGCCTCATGGCTTCGATAATCTTTTGGTGTCCTCGGTGTACACCATCAAACATTCCAATAGTAGCCACCGGATAAGGAATTTTTTTGGTCAATTCCTTTGTGCCATAAATCGTTTTCAACGTATTGTCTCTGCGGTAAAGAACCTTTATTGAAAATAATTTAGTTTTTTAAAAATTCCAGCAGTGAAGGGGCGAAGCCTGGGTTTTCAAGAGTAAGAACGTGTCTCTCCTGATTTCAACACATGCTTCGTCCCCCTGCCTTAATAGAATACAGCATATTTTCAAAAAACTAACATGATACCTCTATTGAAATTTTGTGTATAGTTCCATATGCCGGTTCAAATCATTCTGCCAGTCAGCCATGAAGGCTTCTTGTTTCTCATACAGATATCGTTTCGTTACGTTTTCTTTATCCCTTTCAAAAATGGTTTTATCTGCAGCCTTCTTATCGTTCAGGGTGATAATGTAGCAAGCTTTTTCTCCGGCGGATTCTAAAGCAATTCCCAGGTGATCGGGTTTCAACTCGAATCCCTTTTTTGCAACATTGGGTCTATCCTCTTTCAGCGCCTCGATATATCTTGAGTCTTTATTGAAAAGCTTCATTGGTCGAGTGATATAATTAGTTTCGCAAACGGGGATATCTTTTATTCCGTATTCCGTCTTCATTGACTTTACCATGTCATCGAATGAAATGCTTTTGGTGGTACCTACATATTTTCCGGCAATCTCCTCTGCCTTATGGAGACCCTTTTCCATCTTAAGATCATCGATCACCACATTTCGAATCTCTTCCAATAGCGGCGCAGCCGATGCCTTTTTATCTACAACCTGGAAAATGACCTTACCTTCTATAAAATCCAGAGGAGCGGAAGCCTCATATTTATCCCTGTCAAATGCAACCCGAACAATTTGGTCAGAACCAGGAAATACCTCAAACAGATCATCTTCCGTAAGAAATTCACTATGAGAGTTTTTACCTTTGGGAATCTCATATGCTACTTTATATTTACTTGCCAGGTCCTTGAAACTTGGATGTTCTGCCTTATCCATGGTCTCATAGATTTCTTCGTCCAGCTTGTTCATTATTTCAGTAGCCTTTGTCATTGCCTTTTGTCTTGCAAGTGTCTTTTGAATCTCCCCCTTTACCTCAGGAAAAGATTTGTATGTGGTTATCATCTTCTTTTCTTGAATCTTGGCTGCATCGGCAGTCTCCTTTTCTTCTTTTTTTACAGGATTCTTATCGATTTGAGACGTATCTTTCGTTAAAATCTTACTCTCTTTTCCATCTTCAGGTTTCTGTTCCGCTGTGGCAATTTTAAATTGTGCCTCTTTATTATCCTCATAATATTTTTTCATTTCCTCATCGGTAACCGATACGTGTTTTTCCACATCATCATACTTCGCAATCAGGCATTCCAACTTAACCCTATCCGGAAGCTTATATCCTGGTTTCTCAGCGCCTGCACGGTATTCAGCATTTTTATATTTTTCGTAATAGGCACGTATTTCATCCTCGGTTACATGAACTGAATCCGAAAAATCTTTTGCCTTCAAGGTAAGCACCTTGAGCTTTACTTGTTCATTTTCCATGGAATATCTCTGCCAGATTTCATCAGCCGGCATCTTTACTGACATACGCATCACAGATTCCAACTTCTCGACAAGTAACGCCTCTTGTAAGGTGCGCACAATTTGTTCCTGGTTAAGCCTGAAATTCGCGCAAAGAAACTGGATCAGTCTCGAACTGTTAACATTCTCGTTTGCACCAAATATCTGAAAAGCGAGCCTCTGCAGGCCTTCATCAATATCGAGCGTTGTTACCGTAATGCCCATTTTCTTTGCTTTTTCCACAAATATGAGTTGTTTCCAAACCAGGGAAACAATCGAATCTTTCGCCTGTGAGAAGAACAATCTTTGCCATCGGCCTAACATATCTGCAAATTCGTTCTGTGTAATCTTCCGGCCTAATACCTTTCCGATAGGTTTTTTCGGGATCATTTCCATAGCAGAATAACTAATGCCCCATACAAACATTGCAAAGATCATAACGATATAAACCGTCTTTTGATGTCTTCTGAACCAAGAACTCGAGACCATAGCGCCCTCTTAATTGTATACACTACACCGGTGACGATGAAAAAAATAAAATAAAATATCATTTTATATATATTTTTTATAATTATCAAATGGTTTTTAAATTTTGTTTTTATACTTGCTCCGGAGGCATAATTTGCCTAAAAAACAGGTATAACAAGTTCAAATGAACGAATTTCCAACACCGTACAACACAGAAATGTCTTGACACGGTTTCCAACCTCTGCTTAAATCTCCATTTTTCAGTTATGGTGAGGTTGTGTAAATGGCTAAAGCTAAAAAAAATATGGTGATTGTTGAGTCCCCTGCAAAGGCAAAGACCATTGGTAAATATCTCGGTTCGTCTTTCTTTGTTTGTTCATCAATGGGGCATGTTCGGGATCTGCCCGAAAAAAAATTGTCAGTCGATGTGGAAAACAATTTTACTCCTGAATATAAAATAATGCCGAGCCGGAAAAAGCTCGTTTCTGAATTATTGGTTAATTCAAAGAAGGCAGACGCCATTTACCTGGCATCCGATCTTGACCGCGAGGGAGAGGCAATTGCCTGGCATTTAACGAAAGCCCTTGAAATACCTGAGGAAAAGACACGGCGGGTTACTTTCAACGAAATCACAAAGGACGCCATTCTTGAGGCCTTTCAGCATCCCAGCCCGATTAATATGGCCAAGGTTAATGCCCAGCAGACACGCCGGATACTTGACCGCCTTGTCGGGTATCAGATAAGCCCCCTTTTGTGGAAGAAGATATCAAAAGGCCTCAGCGCTGGCCGTGTTCAGTCCGTAGCTGTTCGGCTTATTGTAGAACGCGAAAAGGAAATCAAGGCATTTAAGCCACAAGAGTATTGGAAGATTACTGCTGAACTAACAATTACCTCAGAAGACAACGATAAAATCCAGGAGGTTAAGAATTTTAAAGCCCTTCTGCAAAAGTTCAACAACGAAAACGTTGAGATAAAAAATGAATCACAATCCAAGGACATTATTCAGGAACTTCAGGATGCTGCATATATTGTAGTTAACGTAAAAAAGCAAACGAAACGCAACAATGCCCCACCGCCATTTACTACAAGCCTTTTGCAACAGCAGGCGTCCACACGATTGCAGTTCAGCGCGAAAAAAACGATGCTCATTGCCCAGCAGCTTTATGAGGGTATTGATGTTGGCGCAGAAGGCGCAGTAGGACTTATCACCTATATGAGAACTGATTCCTTCCACATTTCTGAACAAGCGCTGGCGTCCTGCCGGAAGCTGATTGTGGATATCTATGGGGAAAATTACCTCCCGGGAAAACCCAATGTGCATGCATCCAACAAAAAGGGAACCCAGGGTGCTCACGAAGCCATCAGGCCCACGATTGGTGAATATACACCCGAATCCATAAAAAACCATTTAACAAAAGATCAATACAAACTATACGAACTCATATGGAATCGGTTCGTTGCCAGCCAGATGAATCCTGCACTCTATGCCGTGACAGACGTTGAAATCGCTTCGGGACAATATACGTTTAAGGCCAAAGGGAGAGAATTGCTCTTTGATGGCCACACCCGTGTTTCAGGACACGAACTGGAAAAGGACGAACAAATTCTCCCTCCTTTGGAGAAAGATCAAAGGCTTGAATTGGTAGAATTAGTGCCCACCCAGCACTTTACCCAACCACCACCGCGATTTACCGAGGCTTCTCTCGTTAAAACTTTAGAGAAGTTGGGTATAGGAAGGCCCAGCACCTACGCTGCGATCATTTCCACAATACAGGAACGAGGATACGTCAAACAGGAAAAACGTGCCTTTTATGCGACAGAACTGGGAACACTGGTTACCGAAAAGCTCATTGAACATTTCTCGAAAATAATGGATGTGAAATTTACCTCGCACATGGAGGATGAATTAGACAAGATTGAAGATGGAAAAACTGGATGGCTGGATGTGCTCAAGGAATTTTACGGCCCGTTTAAAACCGATTTGGAAAAGGCGGTGGGAGAGATGAAAAGCGTAAAAGGTACCCCCGAAGAAAGCAATCAGATATGCACCCTCTGTGGACAGCCGATGGTTATACGATGGGGAAGACATGGAAAGTTTTTGGGATGTTCAGCATTTCCCACCTGTAAAAGTACACTTCCCTTAGATGAAAAAGGCGTGCCGGCCCCTCCGGAAACAACCGACCAAAAGTGTGAGAAATGTGGCAGCGCCATGGTCGTTAAGGCAAGTCGTCATGGAAAATTCCTTGCATGCTCCGCATACCCAAACTGTAAAAACACAAAATCCCTTACCGGCGAAACAACCAAAGTTGAGCCTACGAATGAAAAGTGCGAAAAATGCGGTAGTCCTATGGTCATTCGATTCAGCAAGAGAGGCCGATTCATGGGGTGTTCTGCCTACCCAAAATGCAGAAACATCAAATCCCTTCCTACCGGCGTGAAATGCCCAAACGAAGGTTGCGGTGGCGACTTGATTCAACGTCGGTCGAAAAAAGGGGGGGTGTTTTTTGGGTGCAGCAAATATCCTGAGTGTGACTACATAACAAAAGAGCTGCCAAATACTTCTGATGCAACAAAAGAAGATACCCCGGCTTAAAACTGATCATTATCAATTACACCCTTCCTTCGAGTAGCCACGTACGAGCGTCGTTATCAATGTTCTCAGTGTTATTCATTTTTACAATCCATACGTACGATCAGCTCCTTAATCTTGACAGACGCGAAGAAAGAAAATCCCCTGAGAGGGGAGTGGGGGGGGGAACAATTTTAGAGATTTGCTCTGCTCAATGCATGGAGACACAGGCGTATGAGAAATAGATGGCAAAGGCTTTTCATTATAGTAACTATGTTATGTTTGGTAGACACTCTCATGGTTCTGGGTTCAGAGCCGAATAATCGGTTTATAGATTTCAGCCTGGAAGACCTGCATGAGATAAAGTATTCTCAATTGCACATGAAAGAGAAAATAACCTTGGTGATTTTACAAAGCCGAACCACCCTTCAAGCGGCAATTGATTGCAAGGCAGAATTAAAAAAGTTGATCCATGAAAATCAAAAGGTACAGATAATTTCAATTATGGATTTGAGGAAGAGACCTCCGTTTGTTCCAAAATCTGTTTTGAAGTCAAAAATTTCAGCACAGGATCCAACGTCAAGAGAGGTACCATTTCTTCTGGATTGGAATGGTGATGTGACGAAAGCCCTTGGGGGTGATGATTCTAAATGCAAGGTATTGATTGTCGACCCTGCGTTGAACGTAGTGTACAATAAAGAATATAAAACAACAGCAATTGATAGCGAAATAAGGCCTTTACTTGTTAAACTATCTGATTAATAACAAAATAGGGTTAACTAACAATTAGCATACTCTATTTCTCAAAACCACACGTGCCGGGCTCCCATCGCCATCCTTTATTTTTAATGGCAATGCGATCAGCTCATATTCCCCCGCTTTTACATTATTCAAATCGAGTCCTTCGATGATGATGATACCTTTTCCCAAAAGTATGTGATGGGCATCTGCGTATATGTTATCAAATTTATCGACGGATAGAGAATCTATCCCTACCAGTTTTACGTTGCTGTCGGCTAAATATTTGGCAGCTTCTTTCGTAATATAAACAAAATCTTTTTTAAATTCAGAAAATTTCCAACAGGTGGAGTTGCGAGTCTTAAAAATAACCCTTTTACAATTTTGTAATTCTAAAGATTTCAGATCATCCAGATCAATTTTTTCCTTATTTTTTATATCAAATACCGTTGCATTTCCTATGAGGGAATCTAATGGGATATGATCAATCGTGATACCACTCTCCTCAAAATGATACGGGGCATCAATATGGGTTCCACAGTGTGAGCCGAATTTTAATTCGGACACATTACAAGCGTTGCCTTGAGAAATCATACTTGTTTTTCGAATGGATACGGTCGGGTCTTCGGGCCATGTAATAAGGGTATCCGAAATAAGAAGTGTAATGTCGTAGAAGGTTTGCTTCATGATTAGTTTGGCATAACCGGCTCAGAGAGATAACAATGAAAGGCTTGGTGAGCAGAATTCTGAATCAATTTAGGTGATTTAGGTCGCCATAGTATATGTCATGGTACACACAACAGGGAAGTCACTGAGGAGTAAGTGTTGCGGCAAATCTTAGCATTTCATTTTTATTTATGTCCGAGGTAAGGCAATACGTGACACCCTCTTCCTCCCATAATACAGAATTGAATCCCCGGCAATTTCCTGTGTAAAATTCCTTATGGCCGAATTGGATTTTTTCGAGATTTGTGATGGGAAAACCGCTTTTGCGTACAATCTGGAGCGATAGCTTATTACCGCCTTTATCAAAAATAACGCATGGGCTGCTTGTCCCACAAAATCTGGCAGACGCTCCGCCGGCAACACTGACTTGTTCTGCGTTGAAGAAAGGAGAAGAATTATTAAAGTTGGAATTTATCGTATTTCCGAGATACCTGTCGACCTTTCCAATAACGGAAGTCTTTTCATTAAATACTAAATTATCATTTACTGCAACCACATGATTTTTTACTGCGTTATCAACGATAGCCGTAGAATCGTTTGTATAATAATTTACAGAATAAAAAATGCCACCTGCTATTGAAATAAGGATGGATGCTGCGATAGCGTATGAACGTGGCGAAAATAATTTGCGTGTTACCTTGGGCTTGCAAAGTACTTCTGTGCCAGGGTATGCAGCACTGCTCATGTCAATGGTGTTGAAGCCTTCGCAAATCCTGTCACGGAGGTATGCCGGAGCCGTCGTACGTATACAAAACGCCTTTACCAAAGCCCGAACACCTGTTTCTAATTTGTACTTTTTATGACATTCATCGCAGTTGTCAATATGCTTTTTTATGAGAAGATAATGAGATGTATCAAGTTCCTTATCCATGAACTCATGCAGATATTTAATAGTTTCAACGCAAGACATCATTTCCCCCTCTTAATAAAACCCCTATCTTTAGCATATTCCCATAAACTTTTGTGCAGCAATTTTCTACCCCGATTTAGCCTTGATTTTACGGTTCCAATCGGCACGTTCGTAATTTCAGAGACATCCTTATATGATAATTCTTCAACATCTGAAAGCAGGATAGCTTCCCGATATTCTATCGGTAAGTTATCTAATGCGCACTTTACATCATCGTCCAGTAAATTCCCCAGGTCGTTGTACTTGGTTTCTAAGGTATCGGCATATTCTCCGGATTTATTTTCTTGTTCATGGGGTATATGCGCATTAACCGATTCAATATCCTCGAAAAAGATCTCATTCGGCATACTAGCCGTTTTCCGATATTTATTGATAAAGGTATTGCGAAGAATTTTAAAGAGCCACGCCTTTATGTTTGTCCCTTTTTGAAAGGTATCGAAAAACCGATACGCCTTTAAATAAGTTTCCTGTACCAGGTCTTCGGCTTCCTCTTTATTAAACACAAACCTTAGAGCCATATTATAGAGGGAATCGACATGGGCCATCGCAATCTCTTCAAATTCTTTTCTTCTGGTATTCTCTTCCCTCATTGTTCGAAATTTCCTCTATCGTAAACAATAAAATATTGAATAAAGTTCCTGATTATTTTATTTTAGGGATATTATAGAGATTTATGTACATAAATGCAAGGTACAAGGTAGTATAAGGTTTATGAAAGGGGGTGATTTTGATAGTATAAACCTGATAGAAAAGTGTATGGCGAACAGGCTGCAATGATATGAATTAAGGCTCCACCGCAATGCCGTGTGAGGCTATCTTTTGGACCCGTATTGAACGGTGGTTTACCCCATGTCAGCAGGATACTTTTCTCTGGTGAGAATGTATGACTACTAGCAAAAAAGGTTTCCCAAGATATTGTTATAGGTCCTTAAAATAACACCTCAAGCACGTACATGGCAGAGCCTCAATATATGTGTCGACATCTTAGCAATTAACATAAACCTAAGCAAGAAAAAAACGCTTATGGTGGATTTCCTTGACATAAAGCTTTGATATGGATACCATGAAAAACATGAAACTGGGTGCGAGTTATTTTGGGAACAGGATATTACGTCACGTTCGGGAAGACATGAAGAAGATGGTCGACGATGGGTGTAATTTTGTTGTTCACACCATGAGTGAACATGATATTACCTATCATGCGGGAACTATGGTCGACATTGTGCAGGCAAGCCGTGAGGTTGGGCTGGAGGTCTTCCTTGATCCATGGGGTGTGGGACGTGTGTTTGGCGGGGAGTCATTTTCTACCTTTGTAAAGACGCATCCCGATTGCAGGCAGCGATTAAATTTTCCTGAAGGTGAAATAAAAGTATACAAGGCATGTTTAAATTCAAAAACGTTCAGAGATGATATGGTTGCATGGATTGAACTTGCAGCAAAAACAGGCGCTGAAGGCGTATTTTGGGACGAACCACATTTGTTTTTTGGGGAGTTTACGCCTTTATTCGGAGGAAAAAAGAGGGATATTTGGGGGTGTACCTGCAATGTATGTAAAGATATGTTCAAACAAAAGTGCGGCTATGAGATGCCAGGGGATTTTACGGATGACGTGAAGGCCTTTCGCCAAATGACGATTGTTAACTTCCTTGAGTACCTTGCAAACGAGGCATCAAAGAAAGGTTTAAAGAATTCGGTGTGTTTATTTCCAACAACTGACCCGCGGTATGGCATCTATGAATGGGAAAAGGTTGCCATGATTAAAAGCATGGATATCTTTGGAAGTGATCCGTATTGGTATGGCTATAAACAAGACGTAACTGATTTTGTACGCCGTATCTCCAACGAGGTGTTTGCACTTTCAAAAAAATATGCGAAGGAACCGCAGATATGGATACAGGGCTATCGGGTGCCTGCACAGAGGGAAGAGGAGATTGTAACGGCAGTAGACGTGGCTTACGACTCGGGAATTCGCAATATCGCCACGTGGAGCTTTGAAGGTACCGATTGCATGACGTATGTCCGGTCTGAACGCCCTGATGTTGTTTGGCAAAATGTACGCAGCGTCTATCTGAAATATAAGGATAAATGAACGATAAAATAAAAACCATTGCAAACCAATCCCTGCAGAATGAACCCATCAGCCGCGAAGATGCCCACTATCTCATGCAAATCAACAGTGATGAAATCTATGATGTGTTTTATTGGGCCAATCAGATACGTTTACGATATTTTGGCCATTCCATAAAGACATGCTCTATTGTCAGCGCAAAACAGGGGCGATGTACAGAAGATTGCAGTTTTTGTTCCCAATCTGCACGCTATCATACAGGCATAGAAGAATTCCCGCTCATTGATTCAAACAACATACTCGATGCTGCCAAATATGCCGAACAAACAGATTCGGATTCCATCGGTATCGTTACCAGCGGGCAGGGAATAAGGAGCTCTCGTGATCTCAGGAGTATCTGCACAGCAATTGAAAAAATTGCGAAGAATACCCATGTCCATCCGCACGGTTCCTTTGGGATATTGACCAGAGAAACCGCTGAATCTTTGGTTAAATAGGGATTAAGGCGGCTTAACCATAACCTGGAAACGTCTGAAAGGTTTTTCCCAAACGTATGTTCAACGCATACCTTTATGGACAGGATAAACACCATTCGCTGTGCAAGGGAAGTTGGATTAGAAATATGCAGCGGCGCAATTTTTGGTATCGGAGAAGGAATAGATGACCGTATAGACCTCGCATTTACCTTAAAAATGTTAGATGTCGATGTCGTTCCCCTCAATTTTTTACATCCCATATCTGGTACACCATTGGAGAACCATATTCCTCTGACACCCATGGAGGCGCTCAAAATTATTTCCGTATTTCGATTCGTTTTACCCGATAAGGAAATTAAGATTGCAGGAGGTCGCGAAAGGAATCTGAGGGACTTGCAGTCGTGGATGTTTTATGCAGGCGCCAATAGCACAATGATAGGAAACTACTTAACGACAACGGGACGAAAGGTTGAGGATGACTTCCAAATGATCAAAGACCTCGGATTAAAATTTTAGATTTACGATTTGGGGTTTATTTTGAAAATAATTTCTGTTTTACAGCCATTCAACATTCTATACGTGAGAAAGTACGTGAGAGGATTTACGGGATTACATATCTGGTCAAGGAACAAATGAATTGCAAATCCCAGGGTTGTAAAGGATAGCAAATAATTAAAATGGGTAATAAAACAAAGAGACACCAATATCAATAATAGCTCATAACTGTGAAAATAAAAACCAGCCTTTTTTATTTTGCCATTGTCCATGGCATTTCCAAATCTTTTAATACTGAAACCTCTGCACCCATTTCTATAAAAATCCCATATATGATCGACGTCTACTAACCATCCTACCAGAAAACATGCAATACTCGGTGAAATTGTCTTGGTTGTAAGAAAGGTCGCAACACCCGTAATAACAGATACACCAAAATGGTTGATGGGTTTCATAATCTCCCCCATGAAAAATTGTTATACATTTACAAAATACCTCTTACGTCTGCAAATGTAAATTGTTTTTGTAAATATGTTACCCAACTGAGTAATGATAGGATAATACAGATTATTAATTCTTTTTGTCTTCTCTTATTTGATTTATCTGATATTTGTGCATTGCCGTTCAAACACTATTTAGCTTCTATTGACATTTCAGAAACTATACTTTACCACCAGCATTAATTCTTCAAGATTTCCTAATTGTGCCGGAACTACTGACAATTTAAATGATGTATCAAGTTCAATGTCCGCATTATTTCCTCGACACAACTTCCATTCATCAATCCTTGATAAATTAGTAGCGCTTCCATCAATGTTTATTGAATAAGAAGCAGGATTGTTCTTAACCCGGACAATGAACATAACATGCTCTATTTCTACATCAAGCGATTGAACAAAATAGGGCAATTTTGATTTATCAATGTGTAAATCTACTGTTCCGTTTTTCTTAAACAGGTGCCATTCATTGGGCATATCGTGCTTCATGTTAATGGCAATATGGAGACCCTGCTGATTGAGTTGTTGTTTAATTTCTCCCAGTTTCTCTTGCAATGAAGTTTCAGCTAAGCCGCGTAAACTGCTGCCGCCTTCTCTGGCTGTATATTTTACATGCAGAATCACATCAGAAATGGTGTTGTAGTCAAATTGCCTTACTTCTTTTGGAAGTTCAAGACGCCAGGAACTTATTGCCCCGCAGCCCTCAAAAGGAAGGTAACGTTCATCTCTGAAATTCAACTCAAACAAGCCGCTGTCGTTTTGGGCATTGCTGATTGCAATGGACTGGATTGCTCCAATGTTATAAGCAAATCTTTCATCGTTACCTATATCTTCTCCATATTGCGCGCCCGGTGTGGCATTCTTCCTGTATTTATTGCTTACCAATGAGAGCTTGGCACTTACCGAGGTATATGGCCCGGCTATACAAGGCAAACTGATACTTACCGATTTTATCCTTCTGAAATAATGACCAGCATGGTCCATATCAAATAAAGCTTCCGGAATATCAAAATCGCAACCTCCGGTTGCTCTGAGTTTTACCAAAGCCAATGGGTCTAACATGGAAAGAGAAACATGTTTGGTTAATTCATATTCCCGTTTGTTTTTGTCAAGATAGCTGGTTTCCATCCGCTTGATGTCATGGATAAGATGATCCGCACTTTGCAGCCCTTTCTTCATGCTATCCCAGTAGCCATAGGAGATAAATGAATCACCATTTCCCAACTCAAAACGGTAGCTTCTTTCCGCTTTCTTGGCAAAATCATGGGCCAATTGATAGGCACGGAAATAAACTGAACTGATTTGGCCAATCATCCAGTCGTACAACTCCTTATTGGTAAATTTGGTACGCATGAATTCATCCGTTTTTTTGGCATTTTCAATTTGCAATTCATGATTTCTTAAATCAGTTTCAGCAATCTCTTTGCGGATTTCTGCTGCTACTATTTGCTTGTCAATTTGAAGAAGGTCTTTTTTGGCTAAGCGTTCTTGAAGTTTCCAATCGTCAAAACGCCTGTCATAACCACCAAGTATTGAGGCCCGATTTGCTTCATAAGACGCTATTGCACTAAAAATCGATAATGTTTTTCCTACTGCATCGGTACTATGTGCCAAGAGGCTACCACCAAATTTAGCTGCTCCATGTGGAGAACCTCCAAAACCAGATGCCCCTAGAGAAAAATCAGGTATCAAGGCTAAGCCAGCACCAAGTGCGTAAGTTATATTAGCTGCCGTTTGCCATCCAACAGCTTGATCCAACTTGTCTAAATTCAACTGCTCATTCGAAATTATCTTTTTAATGTTCGAATAGTATTTATTCCTTTCTTCAGTTACAGCTCTCGCCCTTTTCAATATCTCAATCTGCTCTTTAGCCTCCTTAATTTGAAGAGACTTCATGTCCTTTACTGCATTGAGCACCTTTATCTCCAATTCACTACGCAACAAAGACATGGCCTCGGCATCTTTCTTCTCCAATGCCTGCAATAACGAGATACCAAGACCTCTCACTTCCTGCGTCAACTCTGTTGCTTTTTGAGACAGCACATTGAAACGATAATAAGGCGTAGGGGCATTGATGCCTGCCAGTATGGATGAAATATCTAAACCGGAGGCTGCCGCGCGTACCAGCATACCCGGATCAATAGGTAGCGCGAACAAGGCCAGGCTGCGTTCAACACCATCAATATTCTGGCAGTGACGGATCTTAAACAAACGGTCGGCAATACGATCCCAGTATTCCAACATTTTGTCATTTTTAGGAACACAGAAATAGAGCATGGACAGGGTAACCGGTACAGGAGGCAATTCTCCGCCACCTTCAGGCAATGCAGACAAATCGGGCAAGATATTTTCCAGATCAATCAATGCGTTGCCAAAGGCATCTAATTTAGCCTCCATCTGGTTATAAGTTTCATAAGGGGCTTTAATAGCAGGTGGGATAATGCGAGGTTTTGGCCCCAACAGTTTATCCGCCAATATATACATCTGTGTAGCCTGTGCAATAGACTCCATCGTATCCTGGCGGAACAAATAATCTCCCCATTCGGTAAGGTTGTCAATGTACTTCATCAACAATGCCTTTTGGTAGGCTACCGGCCTGAAGCGGGCTACTACATGCGGCTTAAAGGGCTTGGTTCTCCATTGGTCAATGGCAAACTCCAATTCCTTTCTTTCCGGTGTAGTGGGGTCGGCAATTTTGTAGAGCAGGGTATCAATTCGCTGATTGACATAGTCGCTGTCGTGGGTCAGATAAAATGGTTTGGTTACCCAGTATTTTTGCGGCGCAGTTCCTTCCAATGCACCTGTAGGATTAAACATATAATGAAACCAGGTAAGGGCTTCTTCAAAGCGTTGATTCTTAGTCAATCTTGTAGCCAACATGAACGGAACATGGAAGAATAGCTCCCAGTTATAAGCGCTGTAACTTCCATCGCTGGTGAAATCTAAATCCTCCACCGGATACGATAAAGTATCTACTCCACTTTCTCTAATAAGGTATGTTTTGGGAACTATAGCTGAATTCGGACTGTAATATGCTTTAAAATCAAAATTCGTTTTCTGCAATTGCGTTTCTCTTTTCATTAATTCAGAAATTCCATCTTTGTATAGTGTTTTTCTCAAGACACAAATCAAGGGATGGTACATATTCCTGAATTGCTCTCCATAGGATAAACCTGCATATACCTTGAGTTCATTAACAATTTCCTGATAATCATTGTCTGCTATCAACTCCTGAAGCAGTGCATTGATGTCCTGCCCAGGATTTGCAGCATACTTTGCCATGTATTTTTTGAACAGGGCAATAATATCTTCAATCAACTGCATCACATGAGAACCAGTTCTGTTCACCACAACTGAATCTGCTGTTTCCTGTTCTTTTTCTCTTTCATAAAAACCGGGAATAATGACATAGGCATGATTGCTATCTTCCTTAAAATAGGGAAGCAAGGTGCCTAACGGAAGTTTAATGGAACGATCTCTAAGATATGTTTTATTAGTACCATAAGCATACATCAGTAAATATTGGAAAATTAATGCTACCAGGTCAATCTTGGTCAGTTGATGCGGATACGATAACCTGAACGTCCCCGGAGTTTTACCTAAAATTTCATAAAAACTGAAAAATGAAATCCCATTTTTAACTGAAAGATCATCTGGATTAACTTTGTTTTGTTCGATGTAACGCTGCGATGTCAATAAGGTATCTTTAAAATCAGGCAAAAAGTCAGGAAATTTGTGCTCTGTAAAATTTGGAACTAATTCAGGGTAGCCTTTGCATCCTGCAATATTAAATACCCCATTTAATTTGTGTTGCTCCTGGCCATGAGATAAACTTGAACTGAAAAGCCATACTTGCCGACCTATTTCAAAATACATCATGTTGTACTTATCTCTTGGCAAATCGTAAGGTGTATAATTTCCAATTCCGGAAGGAGTATCTATTGCATCCTTCGATATCTTTTTCGGCTGCCATTTTTTATTAGCAAACTCACTGATAGCTAACTGAATTTTTAGTTTTCGTTTGGGCTTATCATTGTTTACAACAGTTCCGGGAGAACTATTCGGTATAGTCGATTGAGGATTTGGGTCAGGTTCTTCGCTAAACACAGGCCATGCCAATGTCAAACGATTATTGCGAACAAATGCCAACAGATGGTCTCCTGTAATATCCAATTCCACTTTTTCCCAGGGTGTCCAGTAACGTTCCTGTTCAAATCTCCGGTAGTAATAGATGGCAGGGTCTCCTCCTTTGGTTCTTGCAAATACATGCATCGTTTTAATATCCGACTGGTACCAGGTGGCAACTACTTCTAAAAAAGCGATGTTGTCTAATTTTTCAAGATACTTGATCAATGCCTCTTCTGCTGTGAATTCCGTAAGTTCATTTTGCAGCAACTCATTTTCCAACTCTGTAAACAAGAAAGACTTGTCATCTCTTAGTTCGGCTTCAATCCAGTTTTCTGGATACAGGAAGACCTTGCGGTTGGCTTCCCACACCCGGTAATTTTTCATCCACTTCCACTGCTCCCAGCTTTTATCGTTGTTTACATCTGCTGCTGCTTTCGGTTCCAGTCCCATCAAACAACGCTGCACAAATAGCTGAATGGTTCCATGTGCCTGAACAATGCGGGATGAAGGCATGCAAGCCTCCATTTCCACATCTACGAGGAAATAATCATACAAATCGTTCTCGTCTTTCATTTCAGGGTTTACAGCCAACAGATAAGCTACCAAGGCATCCCTTTTTTGAGGACGAATGGCATCCATGATTTCTTTGAGTGTGCTTAGCCATGTGTCTTCATCGTAGCGGGCTTTCAGGGCGGTACGCAAGAGATGGGTATCGGTACTTGTTAAAATCGGTTTAATATATTCTTTT
>JAUPKS010000078.1 GCA_030837315.1 Planctomycetota bacterium | reverse complement strand
TACCCAGCCAGCCTTTGTTAAAATTAACCGTATCTTTCTTAAATCCTGTTCCTTCAAGAACAAAGAAGTTTTTTGTGTCAAAATTCTGACCATCGACAGAGACCTGTATACCTTCATCCGCCAGGGTAAAGGTATCTGGGCATACACTGGGTATCACGAGGACACAAAAATAAAAAGATACGAAATACAAGATTTTATTGAGCATATTTAAGTTTGCTTTATAATAGGAACTTGATTACACAGAAATTTTTTATTACTTCCCAAGTCAGTGGGTGTATTCTGGCAATGCAAAAATAACAACGGAAATTCAGGATAATAGAAGCAACTACCAAAAGCAATGGGAAAATTCCTATCGCAGCACAGCTGCAACCAAATCATGAATATCAAAACTTTTACAGAAATACTCTTGAGGGGAATGAGTCAGATATTTTTGCTCAATAATGTAGCAACGGGTATTTTGTTTTTAGCAGGGATTTGTTATAACTCCCGGTTCATGGGTGTCGGGGCTATCATCGGTGTTCTCATTGGTACGCTTACAGCGCTATTTCTTAAATACGACAAAAATGATATTCGGCTGGGCCTTTACGGCTATAATGGCGCCTTAGTTGGTTTAGCACTTATCTGTTTCTTTGGATTTAGCATACCGTCAGTGATCGCACTCATTTTCGGTTCTATGCTATCTTCAATCATCAGGAAGGTAATGAGTACAGGGAAATTACCACCCTATACAGCACCGTTTATTATCTCGACCTGGATCGTAATGTCCTTGCTAATCATATTCAACATTATTCCGCTACAGGCAGCACATGTACCAGATGCAAGGAATGTCGAGATTATTCCTGCTGTGAGTAAGGGCATGGGACAGGTAATGTTCCAGGAGAATATTATTTCCGGCATCATCGTATTTATCGGGATATTCGTGAGTTCAAGGATATCGGCGTTCTCTGCACTCCTGGGGTCTTCGATTGGAGTTGTTGTACCTTTTGTATTTTCATTCCCCTTGAACATGATAAACATAGGCATGTTTGGTTTTAATGCTGTTTTATGTGGTATTGCATTTTCGAATAAAAATTGGAATTCTGTAATTTTAGTAACGGTGTCTGGTATTGTTTCTGTTTTTATAACCTATGGAATCATGCATCTTGGTATCATTACCTTAACAGCGCCGTTTGTACTATCCACCTGGCTTATTTTATTGCTAAACAAAATAATTAAAAGTGCCCATGCTAAAGATAAAGGTTAAACCAGAAGATTTTATTGTTGAAGAGATCGCGGACCTTCCATTTCAGAAAGATGGGGATTTCTGCGTCTATCTCCTTAAAAAAAGGGGATGGAATACCGTTGACATCTTAAAGATGCTTTCCAGGAAATTTACCATACCCTATTCATTTTTTTCCTATGGTGGCAAAAAGGATAAATACGCCCTTACATCGCAGTACATAACAATTGCACAGCAGGGCTATAAAAAAACACACCCCGCTGTTTCCCCCCCTTCGCAAGGGGAGGATGAAGGGGGGGTAAATAAATCCTGGATTAAACCCCCGAATTCACGGTTTCATACAAAAGATAAAGCAGTAATATCAAATTCACTGTCACGCCATGAATATCCCGTCCCGTCAAAGGTAGACGAGGAGAACTATTCCCTGAGTTTTGTGGGTTATATGGACAGACCCATGGGGCCAGACCTCATACAGGGGAACAGATTTCACCTTGTTGTCAGAAATCTTACAGAAGATGAGTTAACGTCTGCATTGCGTGTAATTGACCGTGTAAAACAAGACGGTTATCCCAACTATTTTGATGATCAGCGATTTGGTAGTTTCGATGCCCGGCAAGGATTTGTCGCAGAAAAAATCGTAAAGAAACACTATAACGGGGCATTGAAGATATACTTTTCCCGCATTCATCCGGAGGACAGCAAGGAGGAAAAGCAACACCGGAAATATTTTGGAGAAAACTGGGGGAATTGGCAGGCATGCATGAAAGGCGCTACAAGCAGATTTGAAAAAGAGGCATTCACATATTTAGAGAAGAACCCAAAGGGATTTATTCCCATTCTGCAGAGAATATCTCATGAAGAAATGGTACTCTTTTTTTCTGCATATCAATCGCACCTGTGGAATGAAGTTTTGAGGAAAATTATACGATCCGTCGGCAACGATGGTTTCATGTTAAGGAATTCCAACACTATTAACTCCTCCCCCTTGATGGGGGAGGTTGGGTGGGGGTGTAGGGAAAAGACCGATCACCCTCCCCTGGCCCATCCCATCAAGGGAGGGGAAATTAGTTACCGAATGCCTGATTTAAAATTTTCCAGGGGAATTGCAGGGGATTATATGTTTTATACACAATTAAACGACACGAGCAAGGCGTATTTACGTGGGATTGTTATTCCTATGCCCGCATCCAATATCAGGATGCCCGATACCTTTACCGAAACCCTATATGCAGAGGTCCTGAAGGAAAACGACTTAAAATCCCCCATGTTTAATATAAGAAAATTGCGACAGGCATTTTTTAAGGGTATCGAAAGGAGGGCGATAGTCACTCCTGAAGACCTTGTTGTTGATTATGCTGAGGATGAAATTTACCAGGGCAAGAAAAAGTTAATCCTGAAATTCTTTCTTCCAAGGGGATGCTATGGCACCATGTTTATCAAGAGATTGTTCTGTTGATTATCGAATTGTTTTTTATTACGGTGGAATCAAAGCAGTTGAATTGACCATAACTCACTCTCCCATAGAGCAATCAAGCGCATCCGCACCCATATCCTCTATTCTCTGGTGTCTAACGCTGAATCTCCGCCGACGCATAGAGCGTAGCGGAATAGCGGTCAGGTTGAACACCTTGTATGAAATGTTACCGCTAGATATTTATCTTGACAATAGACATTGTTTGTGTGCTTAATACCGCTACTCGATAAAGGCAAACCCTGAGCGATCAGGGGACGCAAAGTAAAGGGTCTTTAAACGTACACGGAAGTACGGAGAGGCTGGAAAAGCCTTTTGGGGATAATTTAAGGAAGTCGCTGAGAAAAGATAGCCTTACT
>JAUPKS010000077.1 GCA_030837315.1 Planctomycetota bacterium | reverse complement strand
GAACGTCTTTGGAGGAGCGTGAAGTACGAAGAAGTTTATCTCAAAGATAATCAGGTTTGTCGTAAAGCACGAGAGGGTTTGGAGAAGTATTTCATAATTTATAACACGAGGAGGTACCACCAATCACTGAAATATAAAACACCGTATGAAGTTCATTTTGGAGTTCGTTACGAGAACAAATGAGAAAGAGGTGGCAGAAATGAACCTCGCCCTTGTGGAAGTGGGAAAAAATATACTCAACAACTCTACTAAGCCAAGGAATATCCACCACATCTTGCCTCCTCACGATACGATTAATTGTGGACAACCTCTCTTGGATGAAACCTTTTTAAAAACAAATACTGTGCACGAGCTATCGGCACCACGATTCATTTATAGCATCTTATTAACACCTGAAATTGAAGCTCTGGCTTCTGAAATGACAAATCAATTTCTCGACCGGGGAGTAATAGAATCAAGGCTCATCGAAAATACCGAAGATGTAAGCGGATTAATGAATATCATGCTTAATGGACCAGATTTTTTAAATCAGGTAAAATTGAAAAACAAGTTATTACGATACAAGAATGTTGCTATTCCATTGATTATGCAAGAGCTGAAGAGGCCTCAAAGTGATGCATTTATAGAATTAGCAATAAAAATTATTCATGCATCAGGGGAAGATTATTCAAATGAAATACTCGAAATAATTAAGGTTAACCAGAGAGATGCATATGCAGTAGCATTATTCTGTATGTTATTGGGATTTTATGATAATGGAGAAACGGAAAAAGTATTATGGAACTATTATCACTATTTCAAAGAGTATTTTCATGACGAAACTTATAGTGATGGACCGTTATTGGGTTTAGATGAAATAAAAGTACGGAAAAAAGAGCACCTGTTTGGAGTTCTATAAAATAAGAATGTTGTCATTGCGAGCGGAGTGAAGCAATCCAAGCCTTAGGGATTGCTTCGGGCTATCGCCCTTGCAATAACATTTGCATATAAATTTATTATACGTTTACTCTAATACGTATTGGATGATTTCTCAATACCGTAATCAATCATATCAGGTAAATCCTGTACATCTTGTCAAAAATGTCCACTGAAGACATTACTTGTTGCTTACTTTGCCAATAGAGCCCAGATTCGACACTGTCCGCCAGACCCCCCTTCAATCTTAATGGGAGCTATAATAAGTGTGACTCCTTTGGGTGGTAACTTATCAAGATTAGCCACATTTTCAAGAATGAATTTTCCTGCACCATTAATAATATGATGTACCTTAAAATCTGAGCAATTTCCACAATCTCCACTGAGGGTATCGATCCCAATACCCTTGATATGCCTTTTTTCTACCAGAAAGATGACAGCCTCTTTCGAATAACCGGGAAAGTGCATGCGGCTATTGATATCCATGTTTTTATAATCTCCAAAATTATGCCATCGTTTACTCCATCCGGTATTTAATAATACGATCGACCCATCAGGCATTTGCCCATGTACCTTTTCCCATAATAAAATATCTTCCAGCGGAAGAGCATAGTCCTGATCTTTCTCCGTCTTGTCCGTTACATCAATAATAATAGCGGGACCAACCAGTTGCTCAAAAGGGATTTGGTCCACAGAAGCCTGGTTTGGCTCAAAATGATTCGGAGCATCGATATGAGTTCCCAGGTGTTCGGGCGTACTGTATCTGCCGGAAAATACCATGTCCTTTTTGATATTGGCAATGACCTCATACTTGAATGAGGCATAGTTTCCTACCGGCCAGTATGCATTCTTGTCATTCAGAGGATAGGTCAAATCAATAACCGAGGCCTTACCTTCCATAACATCCTCGAGAATACCCGCCCATAAGTTCTGTCCGTATAAGAGCGGCATCATCATCCCAAACATAATTATTTTCAGAAATATTTTCATCCACTATTCTCCCTTTCATAATTAAGCATGTTGTCAAACTTGAGTCATCATTAAACCTGCTTGTATCGATTATTACCAGAAGATTTTTCCGCAATGGCCGCAAAAATCAAATCCATCAATTGCAAGAGGAGCAGATATTTCCAATAGTAGCTGTATAGCAAAATCCGACTGCAATGCTACACGAATAATTATTGACATTACCCAGGATTTAGGCTATAAGTTGACCAACCCCTGCCCCTGATACTTAAAAGGATTGGTATTGCTTGGATAGCAACTTTTGTCAAAGGAAATATGAAGGTCATGATAAGGAAGTCGTTGCTTTTAAAGATTTTTGACGCTGCTTACATGCAAAGATGGAACGACAAGATACGTCCTATAGAATTAATAGAATTGGATAAACAAGCCCATAAGATGGTAATTGCTTATTTCTTAGGTAAATTTGAAGAGGGGAAAAAGGAATTTAACTGGATAGACATCATTGAAGGGGGAATTTTTGAACTTTTGCAACGCCTTGTCATTACCGATTTAAAGCCGCCCATTTTTTATGAAATAAAGAAGGATGCAGCAAAGTATAGGCGATTAAACGACTGGGTGTATAGCGAATTGGGAGCGATAATATCGCCTCTCGGAGATGAATTTTGTGAAAGGTTTAACGGTTATTTTCTCAGGACCGACGATACGTTAAATAAAAGAATTTTAAGCGCAGCTCATTTTTATGCCACAAAATGGGAATTTGACATTATAGAACGGGCAAATCCCAACGGCTATGAGATCGATAGGATAAAGGAAGACCTGCAGGAGAAACAGGAAAAATACTATGACTTAAAGGGTATGGAACAACTGACAAAACATATGAAATATGGAAATTTCATTAATTTATGCGGCCAACTCAGATTCCAATTACGATGGTCTCATCTCCATAGAATACCGAGGACATCTGTTTTAGGCCATTCGTTATTTGTTGCGATACTTTCCTACCTATTTTCCTTAAAAATAAAGGCGGGTAAACGGAGATGCGCGAATAATTATTTTACAGGCTTATTTCACGACCTGCCAGAGGTGCTTACCCGGGATATCATTTCCCCGGTAAAGAGGTCTGTTGAAGGGCTGAGTGATCTCATAAAAGAATACGAGAAGAAGCAGATGGAGAAAGAGGTCTATGGTCTTATTCCAAAGGAATGGCATTCAGAAATTACCATGTTTACTGAAAATGAATTTGACAACGTTGTAACCATACATCGGAAAAGAAAGAAAGTAAGTAGCAAGGATATTACTGACAAGTACAATGATGACAAATTCAATCCGAGAGACGGAGAACTCGTGAAAGCTTCTGACAGTCTCGCCGGATTCATAGAGGCATCCGTTGCAATAAGGAACGGGTGCGCAAGTCCAGAGCTTCAAGAGGCACGATTATCATTAAAAAGACTCTATGAAAAAGCATCTGTAGCAGGCATAAATTTTGGAGAAATCTACGCTGATTTCGATTAAAGAATGCGGTATTGTATGCGCCAGACAATCATAACGAGATCGAAAAACCTCGGTGAGAGGCAAGTTTCACACCAATTCCATTTTGAAGTCGTCTGAATACGCAGTTCCATTTTTGGAATTGCTATTTCTCTCTCTGTCGACTATCAATTCACCATAACAATTAAAAGTAAAAAACAGGCAATAATATCATTAAGGATTCTTATTTAACCAATCCTTTAAACCGTCTATCCTTTCAAAATGTCCGTGTTATTCGTTACTAAAATATGGTTATTAGCAGTAGCTATACGGGCATTTAAAATGTCAAAGTCGTCGATAATTGTGCCTTTGGTTCTTGAATCCGCTTTAATCTTTCCAAAGAGTCTAGCGGAAGAGAATCGCGAGCATAAACAAAACACGGCAGGATAATATAATTAATGGGAACTCAAAAATATGCTGTAATGCAATAATGGGTACACCTTATTATGCACATCATTGTCTCGGTAGTCTTTAAAGAAGGAGCGCATTCAAATTAAACGGACTGTCCAATCATCTCTTTCATGTGGTTAAGAAAAACCTCGTTTGGGGTATAATCTTCCTGAAGCAGGTT
Organism: Planctomycetota bacterium; assembly: GCA_030837315.1. Lineage (GTDB taxonomy): Bacteria > Planctomycetota > Brocadiia > Brocadiales > Brocadiaceae > Brocadia. Next base: position 12,608 of record JAUPKS010000077.1, on the reverse strand, counting down.
TATGATATGGACTGGGGCATGACAACCGATCTGGTGTAACCTTTCCTGGGTTTTTATGACGTCATCTGGATTGTCATCTGTATATTTGTTAATGACAGCCAGGTCGATCTTGGAAACAATTTGCCGTGTCGAACGCTTGATCTTTGCTTCCCTCGGTGTGGTGACAAGGATGCCGATGTCAGCATCATGTGCGTGCAGGAAACTATTGCCTTCTACCAGGAGTGAGTCATTTTTGTTGAAGTATGTTAATGCCTCTTTAATGCCCGTTTTCAGGTACTCTGAATGGGCCTGAAGCCAAACGACTTTTCGTGCACCTGCATTTTTAAATAAAGCGGTATCTTTCCCAGCTTGATTGATCTGAAGCGGGTCAATGGTAATCGTGTATGGACGTTTCATGGTCTCACACACATCGCAGTCTGAGTGTCTGGGACAGTTACCTTCGTGTTTTGTGGTAATTTTTAAGGCAGAAAAATCCTCCAGATGTTGCAGTAAGAACCGCGCAACTGTTGTTTTTCCTACGCCGCTGGCTGTGCCTGTAATGGATATGATTCGCATACTATTTTATTTAGCCACAAATCAATACAAATAAAAAACGCCGCTATCCACAAACAATATATACACCACGGTAATATTCCCCGGTAAAAACCTTTTTTGTAATTTTTTCAATTAAAAACCGCCAAATATGAAGCACGAAATCCTAAATTCGAAACAATTTCAAAATTACAAATTCAAATATTCCAAATCTCGTTTCCAATTTCTGTCATTTGATATTAGAATTTGTTTTGAATTTCGATGTTTGAATTTCGAATTTATCAAAAAAAGCAAACGATAGTATTTGTTATTTACTACCAAGTAATCCTTTTTGGTTGCGGCAGTGCTGTACTATAATATATAAAATTAAGTATACTATTTTCTTTCAATTCCCACAATACCTTTTGTTTTTTCCCCTTTATCAAGGATTGACGCACCTGACCAGATTGTTTTTATCTCAGTATAATGGACTGCGTTTTTTAGACCAGCAGTTAAACAGGACACAGATAGCGAATTGGCGTAAACAGACGGTAGAAGGAGTGGTGGAGGCATTTCAGGGGAAGGAGAAGAAGTCGTGAGAAGAGAGGATTTTTCTAACATCCATGATAACGTCTCAATCATCTGTTTTTATCGGGTTGATTGTCATCCACCACGCAAACAATCTCAGTTCCCCTATCTTCGTGCGTGATGGACAAAAGGGCAGAACCTCCCTTTTCTGCCCCGAGATGAGTATCTTCATATTTCCACCTTAGGGTTGTGTTACGGGAGTTTGTTGCGTTGAACTTTGGCTACCTTTTTTATCGATTAATTCCTCGTATTCGTTAAGACAATAACGGATGGTAGAAAGCACGGGGTTTGCTGCCGTTTGCCCAAGACCACATAATGACGCTGTTTTGGTGACCTCGGCCAGTTCCTTTAATAAACCGATATCCTCTTTTGTGCCCTCTCCCTTAGTGATTCGTGTGAGGATGTCGAGCATCCTCTTGGTTCCAATCCTGCAAGGTACACACTTTCCACAGGATTCATCCTGGCAAAATTCCATGAAATACCGTGCAATTTCGACCATGGAGGTCGAGTCGTCCATAACAATAAGACCACCGGAACCCATAATGGCCCCCACCTCTTTTACCGTTTCGTAGTCAATGGGAAGATCAAGATGCTGGGCCGGTACGCACCCGCCGGAGGGGCCTCCCATCTGGGCTGCCTTGAATTTTTTCCGACCCGGAATACCCCCCCCAATGTCGAAGACGATCTCACGGAGTGTGGTTCCCATCGGTACTTCCACGAGGCCTGTATTTTTCACATTGCCTGCCAGGGCGAATATTTTTGTGCCTTTACTGCTTTCTGTACCAATGGCCTTGTACCATTCAGAACCTTTAAGGAAGATGACGGGTACATTTGCAAAGGTCTCAACGTTGTTGATATTCGTTGGTTTTCCCCAAATACCACTGGTAGCAGGGTACGGTGGGCGTGGACGGGGCATACCCCGTTTCCCTTCAATAGAAGCAATCAGGGCGGTTTCCTCTCCACAGACGAAGGCACCGGCACCCATTTTGATATCCAAGTCGAAGCTGAAATTTGATCCAAGTATATTATTGCCTAAAAGACCCAGCGATTTGGCTTGTTCTATGGCAATTTTCAGATGCTCTACCGCGATTGGATATTCCGCGCGTACATAGATAAATCCTTTTTGTGATCCAATCGCATAGGCACCGATGAGCATTCCCTCGATAACTGCATGAGGGTCGCCTTCAAGGACAGCCCGGTCCATAAATGCCCCCGGATCCCCTTCGTCCCCATTGCAGACCATGTATTTTATGTCGCCTTGAACCTTTCGTACCGCTTCCCATTTAATGCCCGTGGGATACCCGGCTCCGCCCCTGCCGCGCAGCCCTGAATTTTTTATTTCATCAATGACCTTCTCTTGTGTCATGCTGGTAAGCACCTTTGCGAAGGCAGCATAACCGTCCCTTAAAATATATTCGTTAATATTCCGGGGATCGATACTGCCGCAATTTTTTAACACAATCTTTTTTTGTTTGCTGTAAAAGGGAATATCCCGAACATAGGGAATGCGTTTCCCTGCCTCAGAGTAACAGAGGCGGTCGATGACCTCGCCTTTTTGTATCGTTCGTGAAATAATTTCAGGCACATCCGTTTCTGTAGCCCTGCCATAGAAAATCCCTAGCGGTTCTATAGTCAATACGGGCGCCCTGGTGCAGAGTCCCTGGCACCCTGTTTCTACCATTTCTATCTTGCCGGCAAGAGATTGCTTTGTAATTTCATCCTTGAATGCCTTGCATACTTCCTCAGCGCCAAGCGCCCTGCAGCCTGTCGTGCAGATGAATATCCGCGTGGTATCAGGCCGGTGTTTTGCTTCAAGGGACTTTTTATATTTAGAGAGATCATCAGGGATTTTCAGATGTTTCACGGTAAATACTCCTTTACGGTTTAATAACTTTTCAGAATATGTTCAGTTTTTTCCGTCGTTAGTTTTCCATAGTATCGCTCATTAATCATCATAACCGGGGCCAGAAAACAGGTGCCCAGACATGCTACGGGTTCATACGTGAATTTGTAGTCTTTTGTCGTCTCTCCCTCATGGATATGGAGGACTTCGGTGATTTTTTTCTTTATATCAGGTGCGCCCTTAATATGACAAGCAGTGCCCGTACAGACCTTGATCGTATGCTTGCCTCTGGGCTCGAGGGAAAATTGTGAGTAGAAGGTAATAACCCCATAAATCTTGCTGAGAGGAATGCGCATGCTTGCCGTTATTTCTTCTAAGGTATTTTGGGGCAAATATCCATACGCATCCTGCATCTGCTGGAGGATGGGAATAAGGTCTGCGGAGGTTGCGCCGGTATGTTTTGCAAGGATGGCGCGACATTTGGTCAAATCTACGGCAGGAACCCCTTCTTTCTTTATGGTAACCGCTTTATGCATAATGCCTTGTCTCCAAATAATATGAATGTAAAAGCAACCACAGATTTCTCAGTTGACGCAGATTTTTATTAATCCGCATAATTTCTGAGACTCACTGGTTTCATGGGTCTTAGATAAGACCCACTAAAAAGTATCTTTAACATAATCAACGGCATTCCTGAAAATTAAAAAACCGTCTCCCCACTCCTTTAATCCGTTGCGTGTCCATCGCGGATGTTGGGTCGGTTCTATATGTCTCTCCGGGTGGGGCATCATGCCCAGGATTTGACCCGTCGGGTCGCAGATACCTGCTATATTTTGAATGGATCCGCCGGGATTCCATGGATAGCCAGCTTCTTCACCACGTTCGTTTACGTATTTAAAGATTACCTGATGATTCATCGTGATTGTATTCAGGACTGTTTCGTCCTTTGTAATAAATTTTCCTTCTCCGTGCGCTATGGGTAAATAGAGTGTTGGAATATCAGAGTCCTTCATAAAGACAGATTTGTTCGAACAGATCTTCATGTAAACCCACCGGTCTTCGAATTTGTTTGAGTCATTAAAGGTCAAAGTGACCTCCTGGTTATCCTTGTTGAAAGAGGGCAATAACCCGGCCTTTGTCAGCGTTTGAAATCCATTACAGATGCCAAGAATAAGTTTTTTCCCATGAATGAAGGTTTTGATATCTTCCTCCAAATGGTATTTGATCTGATTTGCCAGTATTTTACCTGCAGAAATATCGTCACCATAGGTAAACCCTCCGGGCAGGGTCAATATGTGATAATCATGAACTAATTTCTTGTTGGCAAGCAAGGTATTAATGTGAATAACATCTACCTTTGCCCCTGCCTTTTCAAAGGCGTACTGGGTTTCATAATCACAATTCGTTCCAGCCGTTCTGAGGATTAATACCTTTGGTGTTATCATCATGTTTTTACATTAACCGCAATTTGAAGTGCATGCACTATTTTTGCTTGAATTCTCATTAAACCAATGACCGTAACACCACAAAGCCTGGTCTGTTAATCTATCTATCGAATAAGTTGCAAATAAATTTCTTAGATATTCTAAATATTCTTGATATGTATCCCAATTTATTAGTCTGTCTTTAAAACGATTGTTTGGTTTAATTTCATTAATAATTGCTTTAGCTGCACAAAACGTATATTTGTCAATTATTGGGAAATTTTGTTTAGTGAAGAAATAAATTAAAGTAATAGCATAAACGTTACCAATGCCTGGATATCTTCCCCCTCGCGCAAATTCACTATATAATGTTTTTGCGTTATAATTTAAAAGTTCGTTTAAATTGTCTTTTATTCGTTGTATTGCTTCTTTCAGTGATTTTGAACCATAGCTACTTGCGTAGGTGTAATTTTCATGCCAACCCGGTTTATAAATTATTCGGTCTGTTGATTTGGCGTGATCTATTGCTCCTACCTTCCAGGCTAATATTAGTTGGATATCATAATGGTTTATCTGATAAGTGGGGTTAAGAATCTCAATAATTTTGTTTTCTACAAATGGAGATGCTTGGTTTCTTCTGCATATTCTCCTGTCGAATATTGGGTCACCAAGAAAATAATATTGTTTGTACTGATTTATCCAATCGTTTAAACCAATGCAGTTTCCATTTAAATCATAAAATTTCATCTTTTTCATCCCATTTATTTATAAGCTTCACTTCTATGTCTTACAGCGATAATATCTATCAACTGTTTTTCATCGTAGATAGCGTAAACTACCCTATAATCACCAACTCGAATACGCCACAGATTTTCCTCTCCGTGTAATTTTTTACAACCTCTTGGACGTGGTTCGTTCACTAAAGCTTCTATTTTTGGGAAGATTTTATTAATTAATGTAGCATTAAGATTTTCAATTTCCTTTCGAGCTGCACGAGCAAAAGTAATAGTATAATCACCCATGTAGTTTTCCACGTTTGCGCAACCTATTTTTAACGGATTCTAATGATTCTCTGGGTTCATCATATCTCAGACGGGCAACTATACTATCATAAAAGTCTTCCCAGATTTCACCATATTTTTTAAGATCAATAATTACAGCTTTTTTCTCTCCTTTATCGTCCGTCACATACTGTATACCTTTCATAATTCAGTCTCCTTAAATTGCTTTCGTTTTTGGAAAAATATCCTTGCATTATGTCGTATATAATATGTGGTGTATAAGACCATACAAGATACCTTTTTTTAGCGAAAAGACAACAAGAAATTATTCATTTTTATAACACGGTAGAACCTCAAAAAATCTCAATAGAAATCAGGCTTTTCCAATCTATGTAATGAGTGAAGCATTTTCTGGAGCTAACAGGGATTCATTCTTATCGTATTACCCTATAAAACCTTCCTTTTTCAGCAAGTATTTATCTCCCCTGTATCGTTCAACTGGGTGTTCTTCTGAGCTTATGCCGAAAACTCACGATAAAGTCCCCTCCTTGCGAAGGAGGGGACCATGGGGTGGTTGTCTCTGGTTGCAGCTTTGCTGCGCTATCTATTTGAGGAATACTTCTCCCCCCTGCTTTCAGGCTAAATCTTTTCCACCTTTACCGCACACACCTTATATTCCGGTGTAAGTGCCAATAAATCTTCTCCGGGACCCGTCAAGACGTTTGTTGGGGTTTCCGGGAAGTGGAAGGACATGAATACACTTCCCGGCCGAGACTTTGTGGTGACATGTGCCTTCACTTCCAACGAACCGCGCCGTGATATCACGCGCACGTTATCCCCTGTTTTTACACCCAATATTTCAGCCTCACCGGGATGGATTTCTACAAATTCTTCAGAACTGATCGAATAAATCTCTGGATTTCTAAGCGACATCGAACCATTGTTGTAGTGGTAAAGACGACGACCTGTGGTCAAACACAAAGGATAGCTATCATCAGGCAATTCCTCAGAAGGAGTATAGAGAAGATCGTTAAACCTTCCCTTTCCCCTGGTGAATGTGTCTTTGTGTAAAATAGGTGTACCGGGATGTTTCTTGTCCCACACAGGCCATACCAACCCGTCCCCCTCCAGTCGCTTGAAATCAATCCCTGCAAACTCCGGGGTAAGGCTGGCAATTTCCACCATAATTTCGCCTGGATGATTATAATGCATGGGGTATCCCATGGCATTGGCAATCAGGCATATAATCTCCCAATCGTGTTTTGTTCCCTTATGCAAAGGAATGGCCTGATTGAGCCGCCTGACCCTTCTTTCTGCGTTGGTAAAGGTACCGTCCTTCTCAAAAAAACAGCCAGCGGGGAGTACTACATGGGCTAGTTTCGCCGTCTCCGTCATAAAAAGCTCCTGTACTACAAGGAGCTCAAGGTTTTTCATGGCCGACCTCACATGATTGATATTGGCCTGTGTCGCAGCCGGGTCATATCCAATGATATACATCGCCTTTAGTTTCCCTGCCAGGGCTTCCCTGTACATTTGAGGTTCCTTTAGCCCAGGTTTTGTGGGAAGCTGGCAACCCCATGCCTCGGAGAATTTTTTATTGGCAAGAGGATCATCAACCTTTTGATAACCGGTGTAGACGTCTGGTAGAGCCCCCATGTCACATGAACCCTGGACGTTATTCTGCCCGCGAAGCGGATTGATCCCGGTATTTGGTCGGCCCACGTTGCCCGTAATCAAGGCTAAATTGGCCAGGGACATGACACCATGAGAACCGGCCTTATGTTCGGTCATTCCCAATCCGTAGACAATCATACCCTTCCGCGTACCGGCGTAAATTCTGGCAGCCCTGATGATATCATCGTGTGGCACACCGGTAATTTCCTCTGTCTTTTCCGGTGTGTACTGGGCTACTACCTGTCGTAGCATGTCTATGTTCTCTGTCCGCTGCTGGATAAATTCCCTGTTTTCCAGACCTTCTTTTAAAATGACATGCAGCAGGCCATTGATAAGGGCTACGTTGGTTCCTGGTTTTAAACGCAACCACACGGTTGCGTACTGGACGAGTTCTATCTCACGCGGGTCGATTACGATGAGTTTCGCCCCATTCTGCCGTACCGCTTTTTTGATTTTTAAGGCAGCTACCGGATGGGCCTCTGTGGTGTTGGAACCACTGACAATGAGCACCTCAGCACCTTCTATATCTGCCAGGGAATTTGTAGCTGCCCCGCTTCCTAACGCAGCCCTGAGTCCCGTTACTGAAGGGGCATGGCAAACACGTGCGCAGTTATCCATGTTGTTGGTCCCTATCACGGCACGGGCAAATTTTTGAGCCAGATAATTTTCTTCGTTCGTACCCCTTGAGGAACTGAGGCACCCAACTGCGTCTGAACCATACTTCTTCTTGATCTCCAGCAGCTTTCTGGCGATCAGGTCAATGGCCTCATCCCAGCCTGCTTCCCGAAATGGCTGGTCAATACGATCCCGGATCAACGGGGACTTTAAACGGTCAGGGCTTTTGTAAAACTCAAACCCATATCGCCCCTTTACACAGAGACTGCCATAATTTGGGGCATCATGGGTATCAGCTGTTACCTTCAGTATTTCACCCCCTTTTACATGAAGCAGAAGGCTACAACCCCCCCCGCAGTAGCAACAGACAGTCCTTACCGTCCTGGTTTCCCATGACCGTCCCTTTTTTGCGGCGGGTTTGTCCATAAGGGCGCCTACCGGGCACACAGAAACGCAGTGTCCGCAAAACACACAACCAGCATCTTTTAAGGGTTTTTCAAAGGCTGTTGCGATTGAGGTATGCATCCCGCGGTTTGAAAATGCCCATATATGTTGGTTTTGAACCTCATCACAGATCCTGACGCATTTACCGCAAAGGATGCATTTGTTCATATCCCGATAGATGCCGGGATGAGAAGTGTCCGGTTTGGGGGGCGGATTTTGTTCTACAAACCGTGATGTCTTTACATCGTATTCATACATGAGTATTTGAAGCTGGCATTCTCCTGCCTTATCACAAGTCAGACAGTCGTTGGGATGATGAGACCAGATAAGTTCCAGATTGAGTTTTCGTGCACGCGTTACTGATTCGCTTTGGGTAGAGACCTTCATACCTGCAGAAACAGGGGTTGCACAGGAAGCGACCAGGGATCGCGCACCCTCTACCTCTACCACACACATCCGGCATGCCCCGGAGGGGGTTAGCCGTGGGTCATGACACAAGGTGGGGATATGAATTCCCAGTTTTTGTGCTGCCTGTAAAATGGTTTGAGTAGATTCCGCCTCCACTTTTTTCCCATCTATCAATAAAGATACCATGACTATATCCTCCCTTTTTAATTAGGTTTGTTGATTTAAATGCCGGGATTATTTCCACGGCGTGAAGTAAAAAAAGGGTTATCCAATTAACTATTGGACGAAGCGGCGGTATCTTTTCCTGATAAGATGGAACTGAGATGGATGGAGGCTAAGAATTCTTATTGGATGATGTAAATACCTTGCAAGAGAGAAGAGACCCTTGCATTCTTTGGGAAATGTGCTACAGGTGGTCCTTTAAGAGTCTATACCTTATCCACGTAACCTGGAAATGGCACCGCCACTTCAGTAAGTGCACTCACCCGTATGGAAAGGACGTGCAGTTTTTCCAGATCATAGGTTAAACTCCAAAAAGATGACCATATAAATTAAGCTATCAAAAGAATTGTTACAGTTTTCAGATTATACAAATGAGTCGACATTTTGCAATATCAAATAATTACGGTTCCTGTAAGCCTTCCAAAGTCTCCCATCGTTGATAGGCCTCGGCCAATTCACCAGCCAGGGATGATACCCTGGCCTTGGTATTCGCAATCTCATCTTTTCCCTTTTGAAAAAACAGGGGATCACTCATAATTTGATACAAGTGTTGTTGTTCTGCTTCCAGGGTTTCAATACGTTGTGGCAAGGCTTCAAGTTCACGTTGCTCCTTATAGGTAAACTTGCGGGGCCGTTCGCACTGCTTGCGTACCGATTCAGCCTTTGCCGAAATTTTCTCCGTAACCTCTTTCTTTTTTCCTTCGCCCTGGCGCAGCCAATCGTCATATCCGCCAATATACTCATTAACCTTTCCTTCTCCTTCAAACACAAAGGTACTGGTTACTACGTTATTGAGGAAGGTGCGGTCGTGGCTGACGAGGAGGAGTGTGCCCTGATAGTCCAAAAGCAATTCTTCTAAAAGCTCCAGGGTCTCTAAGTCCAGATCGTTCGTGGGTTCATCCATCACGAGGACATTGGACGGTCTGGCAAACAGCCGAGCCAGGAGGAGACGGTTACGCTCTCCACCCGAAAGTGCATTCACCGGGACGCGTATGCGATCGGGAAAAAACAGAAAATCCTGCAAGTAGCTGATAACATGCCGTGGTTTGCCGTTAAAAACGATGATTTCGTTCCCATCCCCGACATTATCAAAAACTGATTTATCCTCTTTCAATTGAGCACGGAGCTGGTCGAAATAGGTAATATTAAGACGGGTGCCGTGGCGCACATTTCCCTGCCGGGGACTCAATTCTCCCAGCAGAAGCCGCAAAAGTGTGGTCTTGCCCGCGCCATTAGGACCGATAATCCCGATCTTATCGCCCCTCATAATCGCTGCGGAAAAGCCGCTGATAACCGGTTTGGTATCATAGCCATAGGTGACATTTTCAACCTTTATCACGAGTGCACCGGAGCGTTCAGCTTCCTGGGTCTGCATGCGCACCGCGCCCATGACCTGTCGCCGTTCCCGCCGGACATTACGCATATCTTCCAGTGCCCGCACCCGCCCTTCATTCCTGGTGCGCCTGGCCTTGATCCCTTGCCGTATCCATATCTCTTCCTGCGCCAGTTTCTTGTCAAAAACAGCCTGCTGACTCTCGTCTGCATAAAGAACTGCCTGCTTGCGCACGAGAAATGTTTCATAATCACACGCCCAGCTTGAAAGTCTTCCCCGGTCAAGCTCAATAATGCGAGTGGCCAGTTTCTTTAAAAACGTACGGTCGTGGGTAACAAAGAGTATCGTTCCTCCGTAACGCAGGAGAAACTCCTCCAGCCAGTTGATCGAATCAACGTCTAAATGATTGGTCGGCTCGTCAAGTAACAGAATATCGGGATCACACGCCAACCCCCTGGCAAGTAATACCCGGCGTTTGAGACCAGACGAAAGTGTATTGAATTCGGCATCGGCATCTAATTGCATCTGCGAAAGTACCTTTTTGACCTGATGTTGTTTTTTCGACTCCTGAGCGATATTCCGTGTAGATTTACTAAGATCCGGCATCTCAAAGCCGTCGGATACGATGTTGAATACGGTACCCTGTAATTCCCCGGGAATTTCCTGAGAAAGATAAGCGGTATGCAGCCCTTTTTGCCTGACAATTTCTCCTGAATCGGGCGTCAGGTCTCCATTGATCAGCTTGAGCAAGGTAGACTTACCTGTGCCATTGCGACCAAGAAGACACACCCTTTCACCCCGTTCTATCTGCAAATTCGCATGTTCGATCAACAATGGCCTTCCAAAGCCCATCGTTACATCCTGTAAGCTTAACAATGCCACGCATATTCTCCTGACATAATTTCCAAACGACTCTATATTGAAATTCCTCAGAATCAAGGATAACGACAAGGAATGCAATTGTCTGCAACCAATTTTTAAAAATGCTACGATAATTTTACCCGTAATGTCTTAAAATACAAGATAGGGAAAATATATCCAGCCCATTTGCAATAAATTGGTTGTACATCTCCCCAAAAATTTCTCTTGACCTGTTGCAGAAAATACCGTATTTTCCAGTCACCGATAGAAATGTAATCCATGTTTTCAACCCCACTGAGACTCGTCCGGGTAATCGCCCGGTAGCGTTGCATGTGTTGAAATATTGGCATTTCCTGAGGCGTTTGCAAAGTGTGTAAGTTACGAACCGTTTCATAAACAAGGATATTTTGTCATAACGCAGCAAAGCTGTAACTAAATCCCCCTTAGGAAAGGGGGTGAAGGGGGTTGTAAAGAACTTGCTAAAACATGTCCTCGTGAAACTTGTCCTTGCAAAAGCGGTGGATGGGGAAGGGAATGTTTTGTAAGACAAACCTTCATGAGCAAAAGACTCACAAAAGAGCATGAAAATCGTCACCTTCCCTTAATCCCATCAAGGGAGGGAAAGCTCCCGTGCCCCTTGTGGGAGAGGGTATGGGTGAGGGGTATTTTCGTACCAATACTATAGTGCTATAATGAAAGACCTTATCTCAAGCATCACGGATATTACCGTGTTTTTGCAGAAATTATATCATGGGAACGCTGAGACTGTAAAGCAGTCACTTGAAGAGATTGGCAGGAATGGAAAAGGGAATAAGGAAGCCATGAAGGCGCTTCAGGAATTTTTGAGAAAAGAACAGCGCATGCCTCTTCGTATTTTAGCCGCTCAAACTATTTCAAAGATAAGAACGAGTCATCCATCACCCACAGAGGGATTTAAAAAACCAGGCATCTTTCAGTGCCCGGGTGCAGAGAAGGTCAAGAGGGTAGAGATTATCGACGTGCTCTGTCCGCATTGCCATACGAAAGGCACCGCATCGGTGGCTGGTTTCGAGCATGAGTTTGCCTGTGAGAGTTGCGGGGAAACGGTGCAGAGAGAAGTACCTGAAAGCTGTATTGAAAAGTGTCCTGTGGGAAGTGAATGCGTCGGTGAAGATCGGTATCGAAAATATTTGAAAGGCAGAAAACTTCTTAAATAAAAATTTGATCGTGTGTCATTATGGAAGCATGCCTAAAGCAGGATAAAACGATATTTATTCGGGAAACCATTTCAGGGATAAACCTAACGCAGGGGGATTTCTCTGACAGACGTTTGATTGATAGTACGCTCCAGTCCTTCAAGTTGCAGGAAGGAAGCTGCCGCTATCTCCGGGCGCAGGGTACCCGCTTTCAGAACTTTTCCATTGACCATGTCTTGTGTGATCAGGGACATTATCAGGATTGCGCATGGGCAAATGTAGAAGTCCGGAATTCTCTTCTTACCGGAAGCCATTTCTCCGGATGCACCTTTGAGGCAATGAAGGGGGAACTCAGTTCGTTTGGTCTCTCTATTTTTTCCAACTGTAAATTCCAGGGCTCCCGGCTCAACGAGGTCTCCTTTAGCGGCGCCTGGTGGCATAACTGCGGGTTTGAACAGGAAGATTATTCCTTTGTCCGCTTTCCCTCTGCGGTCTTTATTGATACAAAGT